>DASYVY010000001.1:0-1634 GCA_035936535.1 Thermomicrobiales bacterium
GGACTGCGCCGAAGTGGCCAGGCGTCTCGACCTGCCCGTCCGTGAGATCTGGAACGAAGCGCACAGGATCGCCGAGAGCTTTGTCGGTCGAAAGGATGCACAGGCGGGTACCAGCCTTAACTCTGCGACCTCCCGACGGTCCGGGTCGAAGGGTCGATCCAGGCGGGCGGTCGTGGAGCAGTAGACGGGTCGCCCAGGGCTTGGACGGGAGAGCGAGCGCCCGTGTTCCGGCGGATTCGTAGTGACGGCCCGGAATCGATCGCGAAGCTCACTCTTCCTGAAGGCATGTGATCGATTCGTATGACCGCCCGAGACGCGCCGAATGACCGTCTGGAGTTCACCAACCCTTCATCCGAAATCCCGATGGTCCGCCATGATCACGCCCGGCCCGGTATCCGCACCCGAACCGCGTGCGCGAGCGCGCGGACCTCGTGGCCCATGACCCTCCAGATTCCGGCAACATAGACCGCCGCCGCAACCCCGACCGGCACGCCGACGAGAGCCAGCCGGCGGAGGATGTCGCTGGCGGTTCCCTCCACTTCCGGCACGGCCCGGTCGAGTACCAGCCAGGCAAGCCACGCCGCAACAGCCATCGCCAGCGATGCGGCGCCGCATCGGACGCTCAGAGCCATGATCCTCTGCTGGGCTGTCCAGCCGAACCCCCGCCGCGCGAGCCACCACATGACACCCGCGTGGACGATGAACTGGCTGGAGTTGGCGACGACGAGACCCATCATCCCGAACCCGTCGACCGTCGTGAACGCAACGAGAAAATACACCCCTACCGAGATCATGCCGACAAGGACAGGCGTCCGCGTGTTCTGTCTTGCATAGAAGGCAAAGATCAGCACCTGGTCGTAGGCGGCGGCTAGCGTTCCAGGCAGGTATCCAAGCAACGCCAGCGTGATCTGGCGCACACCGGTCTCGTCCGTGGCGCCGTAGCCGAAAAGCAGCTCCGTGATCGGAGCGGCCAGCGCCGCGAGCCCGAATGTAGCCGGGAAGATCAGGACGGTCACGAGTGTCAGCGCCCGGCCCAGCGTCGCCCGGTAAGCGGGCTCATCGCCCCCCGAGAAGTGACGGGAGAGCGCGGGCAGGGAGGCGAGGCTGATCGCCGCCGCCACGATCCCCATCACGAGCTGGACGAGTGTCGTTGCGTATCGCATCGCCCCCAGCGCATGCTCGCCCGCGCCCCAGGCAAGGCCACGATCCACCACCACCGCCACGCTGTTGACCAGCAACCCGAGAAAGACCGGCGCGTAGAGTGCCAGCATCCGGCGGAACGCGGGATGCCGGGGATCGAGTCCCGGGATCGGCATCGCCCCCGCCCGTGCCAGCGACCACAGCTGCATTAGCAGGATCAACAATGCCCCGGCGACCGTTCCCCACGCCATGCTCTCGACCCCGAACGCGCCGGAAAGCAGCACGGCGCTGGCGATGATGGCCAAGTTGCGCATCGCCGCCGAGAGCGCGGGAGCGGTCACGCGGCCGAGCGCATACAGGATTGCCTGGAGCAGCGTGCCGACCCCGAGCAGCACCGCGGCGGGGAGGATGATCCGCACCAGCCGGATCGTCAATTCCCGGGTTTCCTCACCGCGAGCCTCTGGCTGCCCGGAAAACCAGATCAACCCGTCGAC
>DASYVY010000002.1:0-1627 GCA_035936535.1 Thermomicrobiales bacterium
GACAAGATGTTCGCCATCATTGAGGATCGAAATGTGGTGAACTTGGGAGGAGACTAATAATCCCTCAAAAGTGTCATTGTCGGTATCTGAAAAGAAAATGTCCATGATCCAGCCACAGGCTCCCGAACAAGCTGGAGACCCGCATCAACCCCTGAAGTTCCGTGGGTTGGGGTGGCGCTGGCATGCCTCGGGCCGGATTGGCTGGCTTCACCGTCTCGGATGGCGACGCCGGGGCGTTTCTCCGGTGCGGGTCCGCGTTTCGGGCGGACTCATCCTCCGGCCGCGCGACGTTCATGGAAGATCAGGCGGTCCATGTTGTAGGCGATGTTGGCGAGGGTCAGTTTCGCCTCGGCCCGGGCGAGGCCGACCGTGCGGATAAACAGGCCGAAGCGGTTCTTCTGGTGCGCGAAGACATGCTCGATCCGGGTGCGGATGGAGGACTTCTTTGCGTTGGCTCGCGCGGTCGCCTGCGGCATCGGCTTGCCCGCCGGTTTGCGCCGGTGGATGCGGCTCGTCAGCATCCTCCCGGCCAGCCACTTCTCGTTGCGCTGCGAGCGATAGGCGCTGTCGGCCCAGACTTCGGAGCCGGTGTTCTCCCGGCTGACGAGGTGCCTGAGCATCCGTCCGTCCGCCGCCGAGGCGGATGTCACGGCCGCCTCGCGGATGAAGCCGAACCGGCGGTCGATGCTGATGTGGCTTTTGTACCCGAAGACCGGCACGGCGATCATCGGCAGCGGTGTGCCGTCGGGCCGGAAGCGCACCTTGCCGCCGATCTTCAGTGTCCAGCGCGCGTTCGTGTCCTTCTGCGCCGCCTTGTTCGGCTCGTCCGGCCAGATCTCACCGGCTGTCTTGCCGTCCTTAATCGCCTCCTTCTCGCCATCGGTGTTCCGCTGCTTCGGCGCCGGGACGAGCGAGGCGTCGACGATCTGACCGGCCATCGGGATGTAGCCCTTCTTCTGCAGCTGCCAGTCGAAGGCCTTCATCACCCGCTTCAGCGCCCCGCTCGCTGTCAGTTTGTCGCGGAAGAGCCGGATGGTGTTCTCGTCCGGCGTCGGGCCGCCGAGATCGAAGCCGAGAAACCGCATCCAGGACAGCCGGTCCCGGATCATGAACTCCATCCGCGCGTCGCTGAGGTTGTGCTGCGCCTGCAGGATCAGCGCCTTGAACATCGACACCGGGTCGAACGGTGGCCGGCCACCTTTCGACCCGTCGCCATAGCCGAGCCCCTCGACCAGCCAGCCCCGGAAGTGCTCGAAATCCACCGTCGCCTCGAGAACCTCCAACGGATCCCCGTGCCGGCTAAGCGCCTCAAGATGCTCCGTCAGTCCAAAAAGGCTTCGCTGGTCCATGAACCCGTCCCCGAACGTCGATCTCAGGTGAGGGAATCACACTCCAGCCAAAGCCGCCAGGTTGATGCGGGTGTCCATGGTACACGGGCCGCAGCTTGGCGATAGACTCCGTCGATCTCCTGGCGGACCTCGGCGAAGGAACTCCGCGGCCAGGCAATCGCCAGAAACGTCGTCCCGTCGCAGGGGACGGCCACGGCAAAGAGGCCGCTCCTTATGAAGAGCCGCGCCTCCGTCACGTCCATCGCCTCCCAATAGGCGTAGTAGGAGCAGGTCGTGGC
>DASYVY010000003.1:0-4767 GCA_035936535.1 Thermomicrobiales bacterium
CCGCTACGCACGCCAATCAGATGCTGAGCCGCGTGGAATCGTTTATCGAGCGATCGCTCGATATCGGGACGCTTGGAGACTCGCACATCGAATTGCTCTCGTTCGACGGCTGATCACTTTCCCGGAAAGCCGGGAAAGCACCAGGCCAAGCGAATGTTCCCGCGGCACAACTGGGAGGTCGACACGCGTCATCCCGCGTTTTCGCAATGCATGTCCCGTTCCGGGGCCGCCCGTGCTCCCTTGGTATCGGCGTAGATGAGCCCTACTGCGCCGGAGACGCGACCGGAGACGCCGTTGTCTCGGGAACCTCCGGCGTCACGGTCCCAACCGTGTTCTGGGTGGGGTCGGTCAGGAACAGGGAGCCGTCGGCTGCGACGGCGATGCCGAGCGGACGTTGCACGTCGCCGCCATCTCGCTCCCAGACGGTGGCCGGGGGCTGACCGCTCGCGACGGCCGAGACCGAGCCGTCACCCGGTGACGTCGCGTACAGTCGGCCATCGGGACCGAACCGGAGATAGTTCAGCAACTCGCCTTGAGTCTCCCAGGCAGGAACCGGGATCTGGGTCACGGGATCTCCGCCCGGGGTGAACACGCTGATCCGGTTGTTCCCCGAGTCAGCGACCCAGACATTGCCATCGGGGCCGATCGCGATCCCAACAGGCTCGAGCAGCTTGCCGGGCTCCGACCCGTAACCGCCGAATGCACGGAGGAACGTTCCGTCGGAGGCAAAGACCTGAACTCGTTCATTGCCGGTATCAGTGACATAGATCTCGCCGTCCGCGACGGCAACGCTTCTCGGTCCGAAGAACAGACCCGGCTCCGGAGAGGGATCCGGCGAGTTCTCGATATCCGTCAACTCACCAGACATGCCGAGCTCGCGGACGATCCGGCCCCCGGAGTCCAGGACTAAAACCCGATGGTTCCATGTGTCCGCCACGTAGATGAGGTCCTCTTCGCTCACGATGATGTCGCTCGCGCCCTGCCCGGTGTTGTCGGCATAGCCAAGCCCAAGTCGAGGATCGGTCTCGGCGCTCCAGACGCCGATGAACTCTCCGTCCTCGGCGAACCGCTGGATCCGCCGGTTTCCGCTGTCGACGACGTAGACGGTCTCGCCATCGTTTGAGAGGGCGATACCGGTGGGCGCGTCGAACTGCCCAAGAGCCGAGCCGGGACCGAGCGACGCCCCCTGGAACAGGTTGAATGGGCCCTGGCTGGGGTTCAACTGATTGCTCAGCTGGAAGGTGTAGCCAATCGCCACCTGCTCAGGTGGAACCGTATCGGGAAGATCGCGATACAGCAGGTATCGAATGCCGTCATACCACCGCGAAGGTGATGCGATGACCGACGCGATGTCCCCTATATCGAGATCCTTGTAGGCAGGTGGGACCCTGTTCTCCCATGCCCGGGACTGGACGATGTAGCCGGACTCTTCCATGCCCTCCGGTGAAGGAGCGATCACCATGTCGGCGTCGTCCCAGCCAGCCGGCGTGGTTACCCGTACGTCCGGGAACTCACGGAAATACCAGAGATACGGCCATTGCACCGCCGGGTCGAGGGCTATCGAGATCCCGTATGAGCCGGTATTGTCGATATTCGAAGGATCGGTCAGCGAGAGATCACGGGAGAGGCGCAACGTCTGGTTGACGAACGCGCGCACGCCATCGGTCGTAGCGCCTGGTGCAAGCAGCTCATTTCCGGATTCGGCGCGGTCATATGCCAGCTCCGTCGCCGAGCGCACGGTATAGATCCCGAGGATCGTGGCGAGGACGAACAGAAGCGACCAGCCGACGTACCGTCCGCCCCGGCCGGTGACGAACTCCCGCCCCAGAAGCACCCCTAGCGGGACCACCACCACAAGCAGAACGAACGCGATCTGGACTGCCCAGGAGGGAGCACCGCCGGGAGTGATGGGCGCGGGATCGTTCGAGCGCGCGATGAGGGTCGTTACGGCAAGGAGTCCGATCACGAGACCCAACGCGGCGACAGGCACGAGGCCGGACCGACTCGTCGTCAATGAGGACCACGGTATCCGATCCGCCATCCGCCCCAGACCGACCCCTCCAAGAAGCACGAGCGGGAGGGCGACCAGAACCGTGTGTTCCGGTTGGCGGCCGGCGGCAAAACTCTGCAGCAGCAGCGCCGTCACGAACCAGGCAAGCAGCATCGTTGGCTGGGCCGGTGCCGATGCTTCTTCAATATTGCCCCCGCGCCTCGATGACGACATGGCGACGATCGCGAAGACCACCGCCAGCAATTCGTACAGGAGCATGGCATAGAGAAAGAACTGCGTCGGGGTTGCGGACGAGCGTGTCGCCATCATCCTGCCCCAGTCACCAAAGGTCGTCAGGATCCCCTCGATTGCGCCCGGATCGGACAGCCATCGCGTAAAGGTCAACACCATGGTCCCGACGAAACCGCCGACCAGCGCCAGCACCGACGAGCGGTCCCGCGCGATCGTCTCCAGGCCATCGCGGACGCCATTATGTGTGCTTTGACGGCCGTTCCCCTTGGACATGCTGCCGGCAAGCAGTGCGACGGCGACTGCGATGATCGCGGAGATGCCAGCTGGCCCCGAGGCGAACATGCCAGCGATCGCGATGCCAAACATGGCGGACCAGCCCCAGCCGCGGGTGTCGCGCCGGAGGCCGGACCGCAGGACGCTGACGATGGCGAGCAGCGCGAAGAATGCGACGAGGATGGCGGGATCTACTGTCCGCGAGGCAAACACCAGGGTTGGCGAAATCGCGGCCAGCACCATCATCCCAATGACCGCCGACCGTTCGAAGAAGGGCCTCAACCCAAGAACCAGGGCAACGATCCCCATACCCGCCAACGCCGGCAGGGCACGGGCAATCGCATCGGTCACTCCGAACAGGAAGAAGACGAACGCTTCGAGGATCAGAAACAGGGGGCCGACGAGCGGGAGCGATTCGCCGCCAGGGAGGGGCTTGCCAACGTAGAAGGACCAGGCGTCATAGGCCCACTCCGCCTCCTCACGCGTGAGGGTATAGGCATTGAGCAGCACGAATCTCAGGAGGAACGCGGTCGCAATGGTCAGGATGCTGGCGATGCCAAACCATCCGACCGAGGCAAAGGCAATCGGACGATCGAGAAGGGACCCGGGGTCGCCCTCTCGCTCCACAGGGTACGGAACCCTCGCAGCGTTCGGACGCGGTGTCACCAGATTCGGCTCGGTCACGATGCGTTCTCCCTTGAGACTGATCTAGTGTCTTGTGGTTTACCCGGCTTGAGCAGTCCGCCGCTCCACCATGCAGGCGCGTGCGGTTTCCGTCCGCGGGAGCGTCAGCCGGAAGGCGAATCATTCGCCATACCGGATGTCGTTGTAGTACGGAACGAGATCATCCCGGATGTAGAGCTTGTACTCATAGGTGTTGAGACCAGCCGGAAGCTCCCGGAACGTCAGGAGACGGAACAACCGTTGTTGTCCCGAGGGCTCGGCAAGCTCACTGATGCTGCTCCAGACAGAAGCGATGATATCGCCCGGTCCGTGCGGATTCGATGCCTCTCCCCACGCCGAGTTGCCGGGATCCAGCTCGGGCGCGATCGCGAACTGACGGTAAATTTGCGACTCGGGTTCGTGCCAGCGGAGAACACGTGTGAACGAGGTGTAGCCGTCGATCTCTTCTGGCATGTAGCAGTCGCGAGAGCGATCCCAGACTTCCGGAACACCGATCACAATATCTGGAAGCTCGGCGGGAGTATCGAGGCGCGACTCATTGAGCCGCGAGGCATCGGGCACGTCCCTGAAGTACCAGGTGAGGGGCCATGCCGCGCAGGAATCGTAGCCCATGGTCAGCCGGTCATCACCAAATGCCAGCAGCGACAACTCCCCAAGCTCTGCCCGCATCCGCTTTACGTCGGGGGCGGTTGTGTTGTAGATGAGCGTATCCCGGGCAACGTCGCCATCCAGGTAGGCGAGGCGAAACCCCGCGTGTACCTGGTAGAGGCTCATCACGATGACGGTCGCCGCCAGGACGCTGTAGGCGGTTCGCCGCCGCCCAAGCGACCACCAACCGGCGCCGATCAGCAGCAGGCCGATTGCGGGCGCCAGCGCAAGACTCCACCACTGCCCGTCGGCAACCTGCGTGATCTCGCGTTCTACCGAACTCCCCGTTCCCCGGAACGCCCCGTAGGTCAAGCGGGATGCGAGAAAAAACCACGCGGCGGTGAGCGCCACGAGGGAACCGGTCAGGAGCAACCCGGCCCGACGGCGTGCGCTCGCCCCTGCTCTCGATCCAGTGTGGGAGCGAGCCCAGGCAAGCGCCCCTTCGATGATGTCGTTCGCGACGACCCCAACGACGAGGAAAGCCGGAAGCAGGAAGTGCATGATAAGCCAAGGCATCTTCTCCCCGGCCCAGCTCAGGACCAGGAACAGGAAGACACTCCAGAAACTCACCAGCACGGAAAACAGCAGCCGCGGGGTTCCACTTCCGCGCAATGCCGCCCGGATCAATCTCCCTCCGACCACGGCAACCCCGGCCGTGCCGAAGAAGACTGCCAGCCACTCGTACTGCAGCGATTCGGTGATGAAGTAGAACCACGGCTGGCTGCCGCGGCGAACGTCATGCTGTCCAAGCCAGTACAGCAGCGTGCCGTCGGTCGCAAAGGTAGACGATGCGATGCCATCGAGGTTCGTGAACAGCGTCGTGAAGAGACCGAAAAAGATGAACAGCGCGGTGATGGCGCCGGAGAGCAAGCCAACCGGATCACGCAGCGCATTGAGCACGCCGCGTCCGAGCGACCCTT
>DASYVY010000004.1:0-5213 GCA_035936535.1 Thermomicrobiales bacterium
GCGAATCTTCTCGCTTCGCTCAGACGGGGCGTCCGAGATCCGGCGAGCCGATCAGCTCAAGGTGGTGCCAGAATCCGGAGGAAAGTCCGGAAACCCCATGGTTCGGGCGCTCGAAGAAGGTGAGGTGGTCACCGGCGTCGAACTCACGATCAGGATGCCCGACGGGCAGGACCTGCCGGTGGTCGCGAGTGCGGCGCCCCTGCGTGCCGACGATGGCTCGATCGACGCCGTAGTGGGAATCTTTCAGGATGTGAGCCCGCTCAAGGAGGCAGAGCGCCTCCGGGATGAGTTCATCTCCGTCGTGTCCCACGAGCTGCGGTCACCGCTCACTCCCATCCGCGGCTTCTCCCAACTCATTGCCCGGGACCTTCAGAAAGAAGGAGGCCACCAGCAACACGTAGACTGGCTGATCACACTGCAGCGCCATGTCGATCGGGTTACGCGCCTCGTCGATGACCTGCTGGACGTCTCACGATTGCGCGCTGGCCGCCTCCAGATACAGAGAAGCCCCGTGGACCTGGTGAGCCTGTGCCGGTCCGTCGTCGAATCACGGAACGCCACCGCCGACGAGCACGAGGTCGTCCTGGTCGCAACCGTGCCCGAACTCGTTCTGGACATCGACGACGACCGGATTCACCAGGTGCTGGACAACCTCGTTGGAAATGCCGTCAAGTACGCTCCCGGAGGCCTGGTCACGGTGAGTATCGCGGTTGAGGGGTCAACTGGTGACGTCGTGCTTTCAGTCACTGACGAAGGGCCCGGTATCCCTGTTCCGGACCAGGCCCAACTCTTCTCGCCCTTCTACCGGAGCCGTTCCGCCTCGGAGAGCGCGGTACCCGGGCTGGGGCTGGGACTCTACATCTGTCGTGAGCTGGTCGAAGCCCACGGGGGAACCATCACCGTCGGTGCTTCTCCGGGCGGCGGGGCCATGTTCTCGATTCGTCTTCCGGACGAGCTTGTACAAGAGGTGGCCAGGACGGCGTGAACCGACCGCACCCAGGACGCACTACTCGCCCGGGATCGGGACGGTCAAGTCCCTGGTTCCCCCGGTTCCGTCGCCACCGAAGACGGGCAGCGGCGCCCCGCCAGTCCCATCCGAGCCGACGGTCTCCCCCGTGGTTATTGCGGGTTCTGGCTCATCGGCGCCCGCATCGCCTTCGACTTCCGGGATCTCTTCGGTCGCCTCCACAAGTTCTTCGACATCCGCGGCGGTCGGTTCCGGATCCGCAACGGCGGTTGGCGCAATCTGACTGACGACAGAGGGTACTGACCCGGTTCCGTCGGTCGGGTCCATGGTTACGGGATCGACGGCATCATCCACCACCGCCTGCTTCGGCTCCGTCGTGGCAATCGGCTCATCATCGCCTTCGTCACCGGCCGAGTCCGTGGCGACCGGCTCTTCCGGCGCATCCGTTGGTGGCTCCAGAACTCCCCCGCCCGCCTCCGGTGGCATCTCCTCCACCGGTGTCTCGGGATCCGGTTCGGCACTCACGGGAGCGATGAACTCGACGAGCGAATTCGCCAGGCTGAGGCTGTCCGTCTCCATGTTGCGGCTTTCGACGGTGTACAACACCCCACCGGAGATCCACCACACCGCATCGTAAGTGGCTGTCACATCATGGATCGCGGCGTTTCCCTGCACGCTTGCATTGACAGTCAGCTCGTTGTTCAGATCCGCCGGGGAACCGGTGGGAAGGCTTCCGCCCACCTGTCCCTCGACGTAGAGGAACGTCGGCGTGGCAGCTACATTCATCCAGTACAGGCTGTAAAATCCGCCACCTGCACTTACGGCGGGCTCCCCGCCGAACGGCCCGGGAACGTACGACGGCACCAGGACCGGGAAATCGAGATCCAGCCTGGCTGCGGCATCCGGGCCCAGATAGTCGACATTCTGGTTCTGTCCCTGGTTTTCGGTCGTTTGGCCGGGAGCGGCCAAGGTGCCCGACGCTGCAAGCGCGCCCATGGAGGCCGTGAGCAGCGACCCAATCAGGAGCAGAACAACCAGACGAACCCGAACGGAAGCCATCGGAAATACGTGTCGCTGATGCAAGTTGCCAGTCCCCCGGGAGAGATCGCTTCCGCCGTTGTGGAGCCGCAGGGCAAGAAGCCTTTTTCGAGGCCACAGAATCGTTTTCCGTCTCTCGCAAATCTACCATGCACGACTCGCGGTATCGACTGCGAGTCACATCTTGTTCAGCGGCCCGCCAGTGCCATCCCTGGCCACTTCTGGCTATACTGTCGTGTTGCGTTGATACGCATCTCACGCTTTCCAATAGCCGTCCCGACGGCTGCCCCTCTCCAGCAGGAGCTTCACGTGGCAATTGACGCGCTGAGTAAACCCGTTATTCCCTTGCGCCCGGTAACGCAAGCGTATGCTGACCCTTCCCCAGCAGGGCTTCCGCTGAACGGTAAGCATTTTTTTATCTGGACGATCGGATGCCAGATGAACGAGGCGGACAGCTCCAAGGTGGCGGCGATGCTACAGGAAGTGGGCTATCAGCGAACCGACGACGAAGCGCTCGCGGACATCGTCGTGCTCAACTCCTGCGTGGTACGCCAGGCGGCGGAAGACAAGGTCGCCGGCAAGCTGAACGCGCTTGCGAAGCTCAAACGGCAGAAGCCCGAAATGCCGCTGGTGCTGACCGGATGCATGGTCACCAGGCAGCAGGAGCAACTCAAGCAGCGGTTTCCTCACGTCGACCTGTTTTTCGACCCCTCGGATTTCGACAAGCTGCAGCGGGTGGTCCCGGAACTGTCCCGGCTGGATGATGACCTCCATGCGCTTCCCCACTATTACCAGCCAGAAACGGACGCCGGCACGAGCGGCGTGACAGCGTATGTGCCGATCATCTACGGCTGCAATTTTCTTTGCTCCTACTGCATCGTGCCCTACCGACGAGGCAAGGAGACGAGCCGCCCATTCGCCGATATCGTTCTGGAGGTTGAACGGATCGTCGCCTCAGGAGTCCGGGAAGTGACCTTGCTCGGGCAGACCGTAAATGCCTACGGACACGATCTGCCGGGAACGCCCTCGCTTGCCGCGTTGCTGGAGGCTGTCGACGCGATTCCCGGCCTGGAACGCCTGCGGTTCCTGACGTCGCATCCCAAATACATGGGAGACGATATCATCTCCGCCATGGCGACCCTGCCTTCCGCCTGTGAGCACATGAACCTTCCCGTCCAGGCGGGAGACAATGAGGTGCTGCGCCGGATGCGACGCACGTATACGCGCGATGTCTGGATGGAGCGGATCTCGATGACCCGCCAGCTCATGCCCGATGCGACCATAGCGACTGACATCATCGTCGGGTTTCCGGGCGAGACCGAAGAACAATTCATGCAGACATACGACATGCTCGAACGAACCCGTTGTGACAAGGTTCATCTCGCGATGTATTCCCCTCGACCGGGCACGCTTTCGGCACGCTGGGAGGATGATGTCCCCCATGAGGAGAAGTTCCGGCGTCATCAGGCGCTCGAAGAGCTGCAGGAGCGGATTTGCACCGAAATCAACGCCAGGCGCCTTGGCGAGACCTATGAGGTGCTCGTCGAGGGCAAATCCAAGGGACGCTGGACCGGACGCACTCGCGGCAACACCCTTGTCCACTTCGACGATGAGCGGGAACTTGCGGGCAAGCTGGTGGACGTGCGAATTACCCGCACACTGCCCTGGTACCTGATGGGTGAGACGGTCGGCATCCCTCGCTAGGGTCGGAGGTGCAACCAGACCAAGGGTTCCCGGCTGCGGACTCCACGCCGACACCCATGAAGATCTTGATGGCGCTCATGAACATGACAACAGTATCTCGAAGGGATGGATCACCATGGCCAGTACCCGGAACTCGCAAGCAACCAAACGCCAGCTCGTGGCGGAAGCCCAAACCGCCGCCCTCGAAGGGCGATGGCAGGAGGCGCTCGAGCTCAACGACAAGCTCATCGAGCGCTTCCCCCGGGATGCGGACGCCCGCAACCGGAAGGGCCGTGCCCTGATCGAGCTGCGTCAGTTGAATGCGGCGCGGGACGCCTACAGCGAATCGCTCAAGGCCGATCCGGCCAACATGATCGCGCGACGCAATCTCCAGCGGTTGGAGATGCTGTACAACCGCTCCGAAGGCCTCCCGGAAGGAGAGGCCATGACGGAGTCCGCGATTCCACGTGCCAACGTGTTTATCGAGGAGATCGGCAAGACGTGGGTGGATGAACTCGCCAATCCGGCCGATCTCGGCCAGCTTGCCGAGGTCTCGCCAGGGGAACAGCTAAGCCTCGACGTCGCTGATTCCAGGGTCACCGTATTGAGCAGCCGGGGAGCGGTTCTCGGCGAGGTCGATTCTCGGATCGCGCAGCGGATTGCCGAACTCATGCAGAGTGGCAATCGCTACGAGGTGTTCGCGCTTGGGGTCTCCAGCCAGAGCCTCCGCGTGATCATTCGCGAGGTGTACAAGGATCCTTCGGTCGGGTCACGGATCTCCTTCCCTCGCCAGAACCGTGCGACCCAGGACCTGATGCGCGAGCGTGAGCTGCTCTTCCAGCGCGAGGAGGGCGACTTCGTGTTCAGTGACGAGGACGAAGAAGCGCTCGACGACGACGCCGTGGATGCCGACGTCGACGTGGAACCCGATGAACCGGACGCTGACGCCGAAACGTATGTCGGCAGCGTCGTGACCGACGCCGAGGACGAGGAAACACCGGCGGAGTAGTCCCGACGTTCCGGCACGACCAGGCGGTCAACAAGTGACGTGAGACAAGCACGAGCGGAGGCAACCACCTCCGCTCGTGCTTGTCTTTCGGCGTTCCAGGTCTTGCATCCACGGAGGAACCGGCTCGGATCGATCTCGATTGCTGCCCTAGTTCTCGAATCCTAAGGCTGCAGAAGGACCAGCAAGGCGACCATCATCACGGCCAGCACCGCCGCGGTGATTAGGAGGCGCCGCAGATCCGCCCGGATGAATGCATACTCCTGCTCCCTGGGCAGCGTTAACGCATTCCGCGCCGTGGACCTGACCGTCGCAACCTGCCGGCGGCGTCGGTGCTGATACGGGGTCGTTGTCCCGGAGCCCGCGACGGGGCGCCTGCCGGTCGATTCCTGCCGCTCAGCTGTCGGCACGGCTGGAGCGAACGTGGTCACGGGGACACGCTCGGGCTCCGGCTCCGGGGTCACCGCTGTTTGCTGCGGCTCGGGACCGGTGGCGATGCGTGAACGCACCTGCTTTTTC
>DASYVY010000005.1:0-20321 GCA_035936535.1 Thermomicrobiales bacterium
TTGCCTGACGCGCACTGCTGTGCGTCAACCGAACCCCGGCGCCCACCTCTCACCGGCGCGACCCACATGATACCCGTTGCCCCCGCACGCTGCAAGGGCACCGCCAGCTGGTCCGTCTGGCGCCTCGCGTGCCCGAATCCCCGGCCACACAAAGACCCTCGTTCCCGAGGGCTCACGTAGCTTACCCAGCCTTGTGGAGCGTGTCAAGGAACAATCAACGCTGGTTCTTGGCATTGTCGCGAGGCGTCCGGATGGACCTGGGGCACCGATTCCGTGCCTTCCTGATGACCGACGGGAGCACAGCTGATGGGGCAATGTGTCCCCCGAGACCCATGTACGCCCACGATGACCGCCCGTACACTGAGCTTCATCGCTTGATCGAACGAGACCGATTTCTCCCCCCTAAGGATTCTTCTCGCATGATGCCCCTGATCGGAATCACGCCATCAATCAGCCATGACACGATGCCGCACGGCACGTTCTACCGCTACGCGCTCTCCCGTGCCTATACCGACGCCATCCATGCCGCCGGCGGCATTCCGGTCATCCTGCCGGAGAGCGAAACGCATATCGAGGTTTTGCTCGACCGCCTCGACGGTCTGGTGCTCAGTGGCGGAGGCGATATCGACCCAACCCTGTTCAACGAAGGCACTGTCCATCCCAAGACTTACGGCATCTCCGATGAGCGCGACGCGTTCGAGATCGCGGCATTTCGCGCCGCGGTGGCGAAGGACCTACCCACGCTCTGCATCTGCCGCGGCATCCAGGTCATGAGCGTCGCCCAGGGCGGGGCACTTCATCAGCACATTGCTGATGACGTCCCCGCGGAGCTCGGTCATCGTCAGCACGAGCAGGGAAAGTCACGTGATGATGTCGGTCACCACGTTCACCTGGCCGAAGGGCCCCATCTCCTCCGCTCCATCCTTGGCAAGGATGACATCGAAGTGAACTCGTTTCACCACCAGGCAGTAGCGATTCCCGGCGACATGCTAGAAGTGGTAGCGACCAGTTCTGATGCCGTCATCGAAGCACTCTGGCATCCCGGCATGCGCTTCGGCCTTGGGGTGCAGTGGCATCCCGAGCTGCTGGCCAGTGCCCATCGCGACCACGCAGCGATCTTCAGGGCGCTCGTGACCGCGAGTAGTTCTGCCTGACGTTGCGTCTTTCGCTATGGAGATCGGTGCGCCCGGACCATCTTCATGGTCCGGGCGCAAATGTCGTGACGAGGTGTTGCTTCCACACTTACCCGGCGAGCGGAACGGGATCCCGGCTCTGCACCGGCTGGACGACGGTCGATTCCACATGGAGCCGCCTTCGGGCGGTGAACTCCTCTGGCATCGCGGCATCGAGTACATCATCCATCGTGTCCGCCAGAACGAACGTCAGCTCGTCATGCAGCTCCTTCGGAAGGTCGTCGAGGTCAACCTCGTTCCTGCGGGGAAGCACGAACGTTGTGATTCCGGACCGCCGAGCCGCGAGGGCCTTGTCCTTGATACCCCCAACCGGAAGTACCTGTCCGCGGAGCGTGATCTCGCCCGTCATCGCCACGTCCTCCCGCACGGGTACTCCGGTGAGCAGCGATGTCAAGGCTGTAGTCATCGCGGTACCGGCGGAGGGGCCATCCTTCGGGATCGCCCCGGCGGGCACGTGGAGATGGATATCGGACTCGGCATAGAAGCTGGGATCGAGTGCGAGATCCTTGGCCCGCGACCGCACGAACGAGAGCGCCGCCGTGGCCGATTCCTTCATCACGTCACCGAGCTGGCCAGTCACCGTGAGCGAACCCTTGCCCGGCATTCGGGTCGCCTCGATGAACATGATGTCGCCGCCGACCGCATTGACTCCGACACCGATCGAGACTCCCGGCTGGGACGTTCTTGCCGCCCGCTCCTCATAGAAGTATCGTGGCCGACCGAGATACTCCCGGACATCCTCAACACCAATCTTTTCGGGAACGTCCCGGCCCTCCGCGGTCGCGGTAGCGATCTTCCGGCTTGCCGTCCCGATCTCCCGCTCGAGGTTGCGGACACCCGCTTCACGCGTGTAGTGCTGGATGATCGACAGCAAAGCTTCGTCCGTCCAGGTTACGGCGTCCGGTGCAAGACCGTTCGCCTTGAGCTGCTTGGGAACCAGATATCGCTTTGCAATGTGCAGCTTGTCCTCGTCGGTGTATCCACTCAGCTCCACGATCTCCATGCGGTCACGCAGTGCCACCGGAATGGAGTCCAGCAGATTGGCGGTTGCGATGAACATGACGTTCGACAGATCGAAGGCTACGTCAAGGTAGTGGTCCCGGAAGCTGTTGTTCTGCTCCGGGTCGAGAACTTCGAGCAGTGCCGAGCTTGGATCGCCGCGCCAGTCGTTACCGAGCTTGTCGACTTCGTCCAGCACGAAGACGGGGTCGTTTGCACCGGCCCGCCGGATTGCCTGGATGATCCGGCCTGGCATCGCTCCGACATACGTCCGGCGGTGACCACGAATCTCGGATTCATCTCGAACACCACCAAGCGACATCCGGGTCATTTCCCGGCCCATCGACCGGGCGATCGATTGCGCAAGGCTGGTTTTGCCCACGCCCGGAGGGCCAACGAAGCACAGGATCGGTTCCCTGTTGACCATCCGCTCCCGGATCTCGTCACCGGCACCGGGGTCCTTTTCCTCCGCCTCGGCGGCAGTCTGCAGTTTCAGCTTGCGAACCGCGAGATACTCGAGAATTCGGTCCTTGATCTTCTCCAGCCCGTAGTGATCCTCGTTCAGGATCTCCCTCGTCCGGGCGATATCAATGTCGTTCTCCGTGCGGGTATTCCAGGGAAGACTCGTCAACCAGTCAAGATAGGTCTTGATGACGCCATACTCCGCGGCAGCCGGCGGCAACTTGCTCAGCCGGTCCAGTTCGCGGCGAGCCTCCTTTTCCGCTTCTTCTGGCATCCCCGCTTCGTCGATCTTCTGCCGGAGCTCCGCGGTCTCGGTTTCGGCCTCCGTGCCCTCACCGAGTTCCTTCTGGATGGCCTTGAGTTGCTCGCGCAGGAAATACTCCCGTTGCGATTTGCTCAGCTCCTCTTGCACATCGGTCTGGATCTTCTTGCCCAGCTCCAGAA
The DNA here is from genome assembly GCA_035936535.1 of Thermomicrobiales bacterium. Taxonomy (GTDB): domain Bacteria; phylum Chloroflexota; class Chloroflexia; order Thermomicrobiales; family UBA6265; genus CADCWJ01. The sequence goes on from DASYVY010000005.1 coordinate 3,099, forward strand.
CATCGAGCTCCTTCGTCAGGAACGCATTCAGGAAGGTGAACTTGTCCTTGACCGAGTCGATCTCGAGCAAGGTTTGGCGTTCTCTCGGCTCCATCCGGAGATTCGAGGCAACCAGGTACACCAGGTGACGCGGATCGTCATCGACATTCAGCGCGGCGGTGACCAATTCGTCCGGCAAGTGCGGCACGAGAGCGACGAGCCGCTGGAACAGGTCCAGGGTGTTGCGCGTCAGCGCTCGGATCTCCACCGATTCCTCGACCTCTTCGGGAACGCGGACGACCCTGGCCACCAGGTATGGCTCTTCCTGGGTAACCTCGAGGATGCGCATCCGTTCGATGCCCTGAACCGCAAGGCGAACGGATCCATCCGGCACGCGCATCATCTGGTGGATGGTCGCGACGGTGCCTACCTCAAGGATGTCACCGGGTCCGGCGCTGTCGAGTTCAGCATCCTTCTGCATGACGAGGGCAACCGTTCGCTCCCCAGCCATCACGTCGTCGATCAGACGAAGCGATCGGGGCTGGGCCGCGGCAAGTGGGACCAGCGTCATTGGCAGGACCACCGTGCCCTTCAATGGCAGCAGCGGCAAGGTTTCAGGCTCGGGTAAAGGCTGCGAGTCCGTGTCCGCTTGCGCAAGGGGCGCTCCCGCATCGTCCTTTCCCTGGATATCGTCAGTCATGGTTGTTGTGTCGTCCGTAGGTGAGAATTCGTCGTGTTGCGCGGATGGCTGGTCGGAAACTGGAGTTGCACTCGGGTTCTGTGAATCCTCTCGATCATCAAGTGGCTGGGTAACGTCGCTGAGATCATCTGCGGTATCGAACGTCATACGTCACTCCTGTCTTGTTCTTCCGCAAGCGCTGCCTGGCCGTGTTCGGATGTCGCCCGCGTAGGGGTGATGGTCCGGCCCTTGCTCAGCGGCAGCGATACTCGGAGGAAGCCGTTTTCGTAGGTAGCAAGCGCCGCGTCACCGTCGATGGCCACCGGGATAAAGATGTCAGCGGCAAAAGTCCCGTATTGGATGCTCACCTCATGGAAAGAGCGGCGATCACAGACCGTTTGATCCACTCGCTGGCCCCGGAGAGAGAGCACGTCACCGTCTATGACCAACTCAACGTCTTCCGTATCAAGGCCCGCGAGCTCCGCTACGACTTCCACAGCGTCATCAGTCACATACACGTCGATAGGAGGGCGCCACAAGCGCCCTGGTCGACCTCCAGCGGCACCGCCGCTCGCCATCAACATCCGGTAGATGTCATCAAGGTCGGATCGGCGTCGTGCTTGGCTTCGTGGCCTCGCCTTGCGAACTACTATCATGTGCGCTCCTTGAGCTCTCGGTACGCCGGTGAATTGCGCCGTCGTGGCTGCGCGAGGCGGGCTTGAGATCGGAAGATCGCCCGGTGCGGGAAACGCAACGCGGGGCGGTGGCGTCAATCTCGTCCTGGCCTGAACACCGGAGACTCAGTAGGGCGAGAATGCGGAATTGCACTCGCGAGGTCCGTTGGGTCCGACGGTTCGCGTAGGTGGAACATCGATATGGTTGCCACTCCGTCCCGCGCACGGGTGGTCTGCGCCGTCCACTACGGTCCGACTGGGACCGAGCACCACATCATTATAGCAACTGGTTCGATTAGTTGCTACATGTCGTATAAGGGTTATTGCGTACATTCAAGCCTGGAATCGCGCCAGAACTGCGACCATCGCCAGAGTCCAGCTCGCGATTGCCAGAATGAGCAGGCGATCCCGCACCAGAATAGCCTCCGGAGAACCACCAGAGTTGTGTCGAAATATCAGGATCAGGTATCGACCGACGGCGAGTACCACGATCGGGACGGTCAATAACATCGGCCAGTGCGTCGTCACCGTCGCCGTCGTGGCCGCATAAGCGGTGTACGCCAAAAGCGTCAGGCTCGCGGTTGTCACGATCAACCCATTGAGGAGCGTCACCGAATACAACCCGAGCGCCGGGCGATGCAGCGCCGCACGCCGGCCCAGCGAAACGAACTCGTGCCGTCGTTTCCCGTAGCCGAGGAACAGCGATAGAAGCAAGGTGCAGACGAGAAGCCAGCGCGACATGGCGACATCGACCGCGACCGCTCCCGCCACCGCTCGCAGGACGAATCCGATAGCGATGACCACGACATCGAGGACAGGAATGTGCTTCAGGTGGGTCGTGTACGCGCCCATGAGCAGGACATAGATAGCGACGATCGCAAGCAGCGCCGGGGAGACCAGAAGACTCAACGCCGAGGCGGCGAGCAGCAGACCGGCGCCCCAGCACAGGGCGGCGCCTGGATCGACCCGCCCCGAGGCAATAGGCCGGTGACGCTTCTCCGGGTGCACCCGGTCCCGCTCGCGATCCCACCAGTCGTTCCAGATGTAGCCGGCACTGCTGACCAGTACGAACGACACGACAGCGATAAGGGCCATGACCACATGTGATGCTGAATCGGCCTGTCCCCCGAACACCAGGGCTGACAGCACGACCAGATTCTTGGTCCACTGGAGTGGCCGGTGGAGGCGCACCCAGTCCGTCCATGGCACTTCAGTTATGGAAGCTCCAAGCGAGTCTCGTCTCATGAGCCCAAGAACTGGTCAGAGACGCGCATGCGATGGAACGGATCGATCGAGGACCGTCGGTGCCATCCAATGCACGGGCGACGTGGTTGCTGCTTCACGCTCCGGTTTCCGGCCTCAGGGCCTCCACCGTCACATTGAACGGATCACCCCACAACAGCCAGCCACTTGCCCCGAACTCTTCCGCGGCATCAATCTGTGCCCGGATATCTTCCTTCGTATAGTCCCGCAGGCCGTTGTATCCATAGGAAAAGTCCTGCAGCCAGGGCCGGAACTTGGAGCCTGAACCGGGGACGTTCTGCTCTGCCCGCTGCAGACTCTCGAGGATCGTCTCATACGGGTAGTCGTTTGGGTGACCCGGCGCGGACGCGATGTTCCCTTCCGAGAAGTGCGAAGGGTAGATCATCATGCACACGTAATCGAGATAGGGTTCCAGGGCGCTGAACCGCTGACCGATGTACTGCTCGTCATCAACGATCGTCACGAACCCGAACAGGTCGGCCGCGAGGCGGCCGCCTTCTCCATGAATAGCCGTATAACTCCGCTTCATGAAGGCGGTGATCGCCGCCTCCCGGGCTTCGGCCGTGTACTCGCGACCGAACTCGGCGGTACTCAGGTCACCATCGGATGGGAACCGGACGTAGTCGTATTGAATCTCGTCGAACCCGAGCCTGGTTGCTTCGGTTGCCAGCGCGATGTTGGCATCCCACAACTCTTCATTGAAGGCGTTGACCCAGGCAACACCCATCTCGTTCACCCAGAGACCGCCGTCGGCGTCCTTCACGGCGAGGTCGGGCCGTGCTTCCGCCACCAGCGGATCCTGGAACACGACGAGGCGGGCAATCGCGTAGATGCTATTGTCCTTCAGTGTGTTCAGGATGGCGTTGACATCCATGATCGGATTGACAGTGCCGGCATCGCGGAAAAACGGTACCTGGCTGTCGTAATACACCGTGTCCTGCTTGATATCGATCACGATGGCGTTGACTTCGGTGGTGTTCGCGATCCCGATCAGGTCATCGAGACCGCCGGGAGTGGTCAGGATCGACCAGTTCGCATAGATGCCCTTGATCAGCTGCCGCTGGAGTCGGGCCTCGGCCACCCGACCGTCGCGAGTTGCCGCCTTCACCGTTTCGAAGCCCGATGCCGAGATCGTTACCTCAGCCCCATTCCCGACACCTTCGAGCGTGTAGGTCCCGTCGCCACCGGTGACGGCGGAGATATCGCCTGATCGAATGGTGGCGCCCTGGATAGGCTTGCCGGCCTCATCCAGAACGGAACCCTGCGCCTGCGTCAACACAAAGGCAAAGTCGCGCGAAGGTGTCTGGCCCACCGCTTCTTCAACTGAGCCGTAGGCTCCGGCGTCGATTCGGAGGGTGGCGTCCTCAGGGACATCGGTGAACCGGTACTGGCCCTGTTCGTCCGAATCCGTGGTGGCAAGCACTGCCCCCTGGGGGTCGACAAGCGCGAGCGTCGCGGCCGCGACCGGAGCGCCGGTTGCGCGATCTGTCAGCCGTCCAGTCAGTGAGGACGGCCGAATTGTGACGTGTTGCACGCGCGTGGAAGTGTCGTCGTTTACGGCGGCAGTAGTGGCGGCGTATCCCTCTACGTCCACCACGACGCTCGTGCCTGCCCTAGGCTTCCCGATCCGAACGATCCCATTCTCGTTTGCTCGATAGACGAGGGATTCGACCGTGACAAGCGCCCCCGGCACGGGATCTCCGGACGACGAGTCCCTCACCGCAAGTTCCACGACGGCGCGATCGGTGTTAACGTGCCAGAGCACCGTGGCAACTGCGAACAGGAGCGCCACGGGAAGCAGGAGGCTGTACCTCCAACTCAGCCTTCCCGGAAACCGGCCGCCAAAATCCGACCCTGTGGAACCCGGTGACACGTCCTTCGCTCGTCCGTCCGTATTGCCGGGAAAAAGTCGGAATTTGGGCAAGTTGCGTTGCATGGTCACCTTGGGGGGCGGGGCGAAACCGCAGGAGCTGAGTGGCTGGAGGCGCCCCTGAAACACCTTGTTGCAGACGAATACAGGCCGCGTAGGGTCGGGGCGAGAAACGCCTGGAGTGTATCATAGCCACGGTCCGGCCTTTCCCATACACATGGTTGATTCAGGGGAGCAGACCAATGAGACGGCGACGTTGTGAAGCACCTTCCCTGCTTCAATTGACACCACGGTTCCATCAAGCCAATACTTCGTTGTTGTGTGCTGTTTTTCACAATCGGCCCCCGGTCTGCCAGGACGGTGGGATGGAGTACCTGGGTGAAGGTTAGAACGTCGGATGTCTTCGAAGCTATGGCTCCCGACCTCGCCGCGGTAGACCGCCGACTGATTGACGCGGCCAGGGTCGACTACCCCATGGTCTCCTCGCTTGTCGAAGAACTCGTCAACACCGGCGGTAAGCGGCTCCGGCCGCTTCTCCTGCTTTTGGCGGCCAAGGGCTTCCACTACGACAGTGACCGTGCGGTGACGGCCGCGGCCGGAGTTGAGCTGCTCCATACCGCGTCGCTCGTGCATGACGACAATATCGATCGCGCCGCCCTTCGCCGGGGTGTCCCGACGCTCAATACTCAGCTCTCGGCCGGTGCGGTGATCCTTATCGGTGACTATCTGTTTGCGCAGAGTGCCATCCTTGCGGCGGCCACGGAAAGCACTCGTGTTGTCGCCATCTTCGCGTCGTCGCTTGCCGACATCTGCGATGGTCAGCTCCGCGAGACCCTGGACGCTCACCGGCTGACCCAGAATCTGGTCGACTATGAGAAGCGCATCTACGGAAAGACCGCCGCACTGTTCGCGGGCGCCGCGGAAATGGGAGCGGTCATTGGCCAAGCTCCCGAGGACGCGGTGCGTCAACTCCGGGACTTCGGCCGGGATGTTGGAATGGCGTTCCAGATCATCGACGATGTGCTCGACCTCCGCGAAGGAACCCAGGTGCTGGGCAAACCCGCCGGCAACGATCTCCGGCAGGGGGTCGTGACGCTTCCGACCATGCTCTTTGCCCAGCAGCTCGCGCCATCATCGCCGGATATGCTGTTGCTCCAGGCTGTCGTGTCGGGTGACGAGACGGATGACGACGCGATTAACGGTCTGATCGACAAAGTCCGTCGATCAGGCGTGCTTGAGGAGAGCGAAGCACGGGCCATCTTCTATACCGATCAGGCGAGGCATCGCATCGACGTCGTCCCTGACGAGGAGATCCGCGACTTCTTGTTCGACATCCTGGCGCTGGCCGTCGTCCGCTCCTCCTGAGCGTGCAGACGGGCCTCATTCCTGGCGGTCGCGCCATGCCTACTCCACGCGCTCGAGTTCAAGCCTGTCGTCCGAGTCATCGGGCGGAAGACCTAGCGATTCGGACAGGTCGCGCTGGAATCGCGATGCGACGACAGCCCGGTAGACCGTGACCCCCGTGTCGCCTCCTGCCGGGACCGTCCGTCCCCGGCGCTCCCCGTCTCGATCGACCGTCACCCCGCAGGTATCCCCGGTCGCAAGCGACGGATCCAGTGCCACAGCCGCTGCCAGCGGGTCGTGCATGTAGGCACCAGTCATGTCACGGTCGACAAAGGTGCGTCGGAGCACATCGCGGACCAGTCCAGCACCGCCTCCGGCCCCCTCCGGAATGGATCGCCAGAGCTCTCGTGACAAGACGGTCTGATGCGTAATGTCGAGTCCCACCGCCGCGATATCGCGGAAACCGGCGTTGAACACCTGGTTCGCCGCATCGGGATCAACGTAGATGTTGAACTCCGCGTGCGGCGTAACGTTGCCCTTCACGGCGAACGCGCCGCCCATCACCGTCACGCGTCGAACCTGTCCGATGACCTCGGGCCGCACATTGATTGCGATCGCCAGGTTCGTCAACGGTCCAAGCGTCAGGATATCCAGGTCACCCGCATGCTCTGCCGCGGCTGCGATGATGGCCGCCGGACCCGCCAGCGCCTGTTCGCCCTTCCGGCTCCCTGGAAGCTGAGCTCCACCTAGCCCGTTACCACCGTGCACATGCACGGCGTCCTGGTAAGGTGCGACAAGCGGCCTGCTCGCGCCCCGATGCACGGGAATATCGGACGCACCGAGAAGGTCCAGTACTCGCAAGGTATTCTCGGTCGCCACATCGATCGGAACGTTTCCCGCCACCGTCGTCACCGCCCGGATATCGGTTCCGCGCGCGACAAGGTAGGCAAGAGCGATCGCGTCGTCGATGCCGGTATCGACATCTACCAGCATGGGCGCGGATGGCATGTGATCTATCTCCCTTCCGGGGTTTTCTCGTTCGCCTGGTACGTCAGGTGCGAACGGCCGCTTCCCAGGCGGAAACCGGCGGGGTCTCGGTCATCTGCGGTTCGGTTTCGACGTTGACGAAGGTCGGTCTTCCGGAAGCGAGAGCCTGCCGAAGAGCCCCTTCGAGATCGGCCGGGTCCCGGACGTCAAAGGCCGCGAGGCCGAACCCGCGCGCGATTGCCGCGTAATCCACCGGATTGAAATCGACGGAGTAGTAGCGCTGCTCGTGATACAGGTGCTGCAACTCCTTGATCCAGCCGAACGTGCCGTTACTGCATTGGACCAGGACAACCGGCAGATTCAGGCGACTGATGGTCTCGAGCTCGCCGACCGCCATGCCGAAGCTACCGTCGCCCAGCACGCCCACGACCCGGCGCGACGGATCGGCGAAATGTGCGCCGACCACTCCCGGTAACGCATAGCCAAGTCCGCCGTGCGCGCGGGGGATCACTGTCGAGCGACCGGCCCGATTGAGGACGTACTGTGCCGAGAGGTATGGCGTCGGGGTGCCCGGATCGGCAACGATCACCGCATCGTCATCGAGCACGGACCGCAACGTCGCGACGAGACGCTGTGGCTTGATGGGCGCGGCGTCGGATCCCGCCTCGGTCGCGATGCGTTCGAAGTAGCTTGTTTTCTCGGCCGCAAGCCTCCGCAGCCGGTCGGCGTTGCAAGCGCGAGCTCTGGCAGGGTCAGGCAGCGCGTCGGCCAGATCCTCTAGGGTCGCCTTCGCGTCTCCCAGAAGCATGGCGGCGCTGGGATATGTGTTGCCGATCTCCCGGCTCGAGATATCCAGATGAATGGACATGGGAGGCGCCGTGCGGTCGGGAAGAGTCCATGCGGAAGTGGTCGTCGAGTCCGTTCGCGTTCCGATGAAGAACACGAGATCCGCTTCCGCAATCCAGGCGTTGGCGTAGCTCCGGGCGCCGTTGCCGCCGACCACGCCAATCGAGCACTCGCTCGTTTCGGCGATCGCTCCCTTTCCATTGATGCTGGTCCCGACCGGGATCCCTGCGCCTTCGGCAAACACCGTCAGGGCATCCCAAGCGCCGGAGGTCAGCACCCCGCCACCGGCGACGATGACCGGGCGATTCGCCCCCGCGATCAATTCCGCCGCCCGTTGCACTTCGCTGGCGTCAGCGCGCGGGCGTGAGCTCGGCACTTCCGCACCGTGCGTCACGGCCACCTCGCGGGAGGTGCTATCGACTACGCTCGCTTCCAGGACATCGGAAGGCAGAGAAAGATGCACCGCGCCCGGCCGTTCGCTTGTCGCAAGCCGGACCGCCCGATGCACCGCATCGTCCATGCTCTCCGGCAGGTTGACCCGCTGGCTCCATTTGGTAACCGGTCGAAACAGACCGATCTGGTCGAGCTCGGTGAGGACGCCCCGGTGCTCATCGGCGACCGGTGTATCCGAGGTCAGGCACAGGAGCGGGATCGCCGACCCGTGCGCCTCTGCAACCCCCGGCACGATGTATGTCGCCCCTCCACCGCTCGGTCCCTCACAGACACCAACCCGGCGCGACACGCGAGCATAGACGTCGGCCATGAACGATGCGGACCGCTCATCCCGGGCCATGATGTGGCGGATCTCCGGCTGGTGGTACAGGGCATCGTAGAACGCCATGCCAGTGTCCCCGGGCAGCCCGAAAATGTGCTCAATTCCGACGGCGCGGAGGGCCCGTACCAGCGATTCTGCTCCGTTCATGCCTGTTCGCCATCCTTGACATTGCTTGAAATCGGTGATGCCGCTACGTGGAATCGGGTCACGATCGCACGGCGATATAGACGTCGTTCACGTTTGTTCCGGTGGGTCCCGGCGTCACAAGGTCCCCCAGCCGTTCGAACAACGTGCCGGTGTCGTTTCGCTCCAGTGTGGCCCTCGGATCCATCCCCACCCGGGATGCGCGCGTCACTGTGGTCCTGTCGGCGATGGCTCCCGCCGCGTCAATCAGGCCGTCCTGGCCGTCGGACGCCAGGCTGGCGACGACCCAGCCGGCTTCCGTGCGATCGAGCTCGACCGCTGCCGCCATCGCGAACTCGGTATTCCGGCCCCCGATGCCGTCACCCCGGACCGTAACGGTCGCTTCTCCCCCTCCCAAAACGGTGTCGACGTGTTCCGGCACGTTGTTCAGTTCCGCAACAAAGCGGCGACCCAGGTCCCGTGCCTCCCCCTCGTGCTGCCGCCATATCACCGATGCATGCGATCCGCATTCATTGGCTGCCTGCGCGATCCGGTCCACGAACATGTCGTTGTCGGCAACGATCTCGAACACATCATCAGCTAAAGCACGTGGCTCGCGCCGCGGATCATCCGTTTCGCGCTCGAGGACTTCTACGACGCGACGTGGCGCCTGATCGAGGATTCCATACTGCTCCAGGATTTCCAACGCCCGCAATGGATTCCTCGTCATTGGTATGGTTGGACCCGACGCGATCACGGCGGGATCGTTCCCCAGCACATCGGACAGGATCAGGCTTACGCATTTCGCTGGACCCATGCGTTCCCGGAATCCTCCCCCTTTGACCAGGCTCAGGGGAGAGCGGACCGCATTGAGGTCCTGGATTGGCGCCCCCGCGCGGAGCAGCAAATCCGTTGTCACCTGAAGATCGGCCAGCGTGAGCGGGTCGCGGGGAGCCTCGAACAGTGCCGATCCACCGCCGGAAATGAGGGTGACCACCAGGTCGTCGCTGCCGAGCCCGGCCACAAGATCGAGAATTGCTCTGGTCGCGACGGTGCCGCGCTCGTCCGGGATTGGGTGAGCTGCCTCAAACACCTGCAGTCCCCGAGGCGGGTTCCCGGCATGCCCGTCCTTGGTCAGGATGATGCCATTGCGGATGTGCTCCCTCAAAATGTCGCTGGCGCCCCGGGACATGGCGACCGCCGCTTTGCCGATGGCGATGACGGTTGCACCCGCCTCCGGCATCGGCAGGTGTGACGCGCCTGCCAGGAGATGGGTGTCGCTGATGTGGAGGTGTCGGCGCACGGCATGGCCAGGCTCAACCGCCGCCACCCCTGCCGCGTACCATCGCCGGATGAGCGAATGGGCGTCATCTCGCGACGGGGTCATCGTCGTTTCCTCCGATGCGATCGAGACAGGCGATGAGATCCGGCGCGAGCGGTGCGGTGAATGTCCGGCGCTCGCCGTCCGGCATATCGAGCGATAGCCGGGAGGCATGCAGGAACTGTCGCTTGAGCCCGTATGTCGTTGCCAGCGCCCTTGTCCTGTTGGTGCCGTACAGACCATCGCCGGCAACGGCAAAGCCAATCATCGAGAGGTGAACGCGAATCTGGTGCGTTCTCCCGGTCTCGATCAGCACATCGAGCAGCGTACAGTCGTCGTATCGGCGTTCGACGGTGAAGTGGCTGACCGCTTCGCGCCCACCCCGGTGCGGTGCCATCCGCAGTCGATTGGCCGGATCGCGTCCAATCGGGGCATCGATCGTCGCTTCGTCCTCTTCGATGACGCCGGCGACGAGCGCGGTGTAGTGCTTGCCAACCGACTTTCGCTGCCATTGCTCCAGCAACATGCCATGGGCACGATCCGTTTTCGCCACCACCATCACGCCGGAGGTGTCCTTGTCCAGCCGGTGGACGATCCCCGGGCGGTTGCTTCCTCCGATCGATACACCGGGGGCGTGATGGAGGACCGCGTTGACCAATGTTCCTCCCGGGTGCCCGGGGGCAGGATGAACGACCATCCCCGCCGGCTTGTTGATGACCAGGAGATCGCCGTCTTCGAAAACGACGTCAAGCGGGATCGCCTCGGGAACGATCTCCACTTCGGCGATCTCCGGCAGGGCCACGGTGACGACCTGCCCGGGCGTCATCTTGAACGCCGCTCGTCGCTGCACCCCATCAACCTGGATCAGGCCCTCGTCTATCAGCGATTGGAGATACGTTCGCGAAAGATCGGGAAGGGCATTGGCCACGAACCGATCAAGGCGCGTGTTCTTGTCCTCCGGGGCGGGTCGGAACTCCAGCACCTCCTGATGACGATCTTCCTGTCCCGGAATGTCAGCGAGCAATGTCGTTCCTCTCATGATGACCCTCGCTGATCGTGAACACGTTTGGGGATGGCTGTGCGGTTGAAGCCTCATTGACTGTGCCGTCCGGTTGGTTGTCACGCAGCAGCGTGATGACCATGACAGCGACGCCGACGGTGATCGCGGAATCCGCGATGTTGAACTTGGGCCATGTGCCGACCGCGATGAAGTCGATGACGTATCCAGCTCGCAATCGATCTATCAGGTTCCCTACAGCTCCCCCTACTACCGCGCCGAGCGCAACCTGCATCGCCAGACTACGGTTCAGGTCCGCTCGCAGGAGGACGACGAGGACGACGAGCAGCAGTGCCGCCATGGTAATCGGGAGAACGGAGACCAGCCCCGTCCAGCCCGCGAACATTCCGAACGCGACACCGGTGTTCTCGACATACTCGAGGGCAAGCAGCCGTCCTGCCAACTCCCATCGATCCTCGACCGCCCCGGGTCCGATCCATTCCACAATCGCCCGTTTCGTCGCCTGGTCGAGGGCGATCACAACAAGGGTAATGAGGCCGGTCGGGAGGTAACGCAGAAACGGCACGATCGGCACTTTCCTTGGAGACGACGAGCACAGGCATTGTGGGGTGAGGAAAAGGTATCCCGGCCCGGGAGACGCTGGATGCACGCGAGGCGTCGGGGTCCGCGTGACCCATGGTCGATGGTAGCACGAAGCGAAACCGCCGCTTGCATATGGGGCCAAGCCGCTATACTCACTCCGGAATTCGACGTGCCCGTCCGGGCATGCATCATCACCGTACCCGGGACGAGGTTACCAGCACGCATGACCAGGACTGATCAACCGTTACGCTTGCTGATTGCGGGTGGCGGGACGGGAGGGCACGTACTCCCGGCGGTGGCGGTCCTCGAAGAGCTCCGTCGACGGGAGATACCCTCGGACGTGCTGTGGATCGGCAGCCACGGGGGCGTCGAGCGCGGCATCGCAGCGGAACAAAACGTTCCGTTTGTCGCCATCCAGACCGGCAAGCTCCGTCGATACCTCGCGATCCAGACGGTAACGGACGCTTTCCGGGTGCCGCTGGGAATCGGCCAGGCGTGGCAGCGCATCCGAACGTTCAAGCCGGATGTTATCTACAGTACGGGCGGTGCCGTAAGCGTACCGTCGGTGATCGGCGGGCATCGCACCGCGCCGGTTATCACGCATGAACAGACTGCCCAGATCGGTATCGCGAACCGGACGGCGGCGCGCTTTGCGTCGACTTTAGCCGTCGGCTTCGAACAGACTGCGGAACTCGCGCGCGCGCTGCACAAGCACGTGGTGGTCACCGGCAACCCGGTCCGGGCATCACTGACCCGAGGCTCCGCCGAGCAGGGGTTCCAGCGCTACGGCTTCTCTCCCGACATTCCGATTGTCTACGTCACCGGGGGTGCCCGCGGCGCAAGCCCGCTCAACGAGCGGATCGAGGAGGTTCTTGATGACTTGCTTGCCAGCGTCCAGATCGTGCACCAGGTTGGCCCGGCATCGGCAAACACCGATTTCGCACGGCTAACGGCGCTGCGGAACCGGCTCCCGGAGCGCCTGGCGAGCCGGTACGAGATTACGGAATTCGTCGGGCGCGAACTCCCTGACCTCTACGCCATCACAGACCTTGTGATTGGGCGAGCCGGTGCGGGGACCGTCAGCGAGCTGGGTTTCATGGGGCTGCCGTCTGTTCTGATTCCACTTCCCGGCACCTGGGGCGACGAGCAGCGCAAGAACGCTCGCGTCCTTGGCGATGCCGGTGCCGCAGTCGTCATCGACCAACGCGATGCCAGCCCGAAGCGATTGAGGTCGGAGATCCTGGCGCTTACGGGCTCCGTCGAGCGGCGAAACGCGATGGCCGACGCCGCCCGGTCCACCGCTCGTCCTGATGCCGCGTCCCGGCTTGTCGACGAGATCCTGCGCCTGGCGGAGCGCCCCGAGCAAACGGGCAGGTAGCGACCCTGATCTGGATCAGGTAAGCGCTGCTTCGATTGCCTCGGCGGCCGTGCCGCACCGGACAATCTGGACCCGCGGTGAACCGTCTACCGGCGTGCGGGTAGCGATCTGAGGCACGACCATGCGCGTGAACCCTAGTCGGGAGGCCTCGCTGATACGACGGTCAAGCTGATTGACGGACCGCAGCTCACCTGACAAGCCGATCTCGCCGATCACCACGGATGTCCGGTCCACAGGCCTGTCCCGGAAGCTGGACGCCACGGCCACGGCTACCGCGAGATCGACCGCCGGCTCCATGATGCGCAGCCCCCCAACGACGTTGGCGTACACATCCTGCGCACCGAGGCCGAGCCCGACCCGCTTCTGCAGTACGGCGACCAGCAGCTGCAGGCGGCTGGTATCCAGGCCGTTCGCACTCCGCCGGGGCAGGCCGAAGGCGGTAGGAGTCGCCAGCGCCTGTACTTCGACAAGGATTGGGCGCGTCCCTTCCATGGTCACGGCAACCGTAGACCCCGCGGCGATGTCGGATCGCTCTTCGAGGAATGCCTCGGACGGATTGGCTACTTCCCGCAGCCCGACATCGGCCATCTCGAACACACCGACCTCGTCCGTGGAGCCGAATCGGTTTTTGACAGCTCGCAGAATTCGGTACTGGTGAAATCGCTCGCCCTCCAGGTAGAGCACCGCGTCCACCATGTGCTCCAGGACCCGGGGTCCGGCGATAGCTCCCTCCTTGGTCACGTGTCCAATCACGAACACCGGCACGTTGCGTGGTTTTGCCCACTGCATCAGTCGGCTGGTGCATTCGCGGACCTGGGACACGCTTCCCGCCGCCGAACTGATCTCGTCGAGCATGACTGTCTGGATTGAATCGATTACGAGCAGCGCCGGATCGAGCGACTCAATGCCACCCAGAATGGCATTCAGGTTTGTCTCGGACATGATCAGCACGTGTTCCGGGCGAATCCCAAGCCGGTCCGCACGCAGCTTGATTTGTTGTGGTGACTCCTCGGCGGAGACATAGATGACAGGTTGACCCGCCGAGCCCAGCATGCTCGCCGCCTGCAGGATCAATGTCGACTTGCCGATTCCCGGATCGCCGCCGATCAGGACCAACGAACCCGGGACCAATCCGCCGCCCAGCACGCGGTTCAGCTCGCTGATCGGGACAATCTGACGCTCCTGCCCTTTCGGGGATACGTCGCCCAGCGGCTGGAGAAGGGGCACTACCCCGCCCCGTGACGCACTCCGTGCCGGAGTCGTCCGTTCCTCGATCGTCTCCACCATGGAATGCCACTCGCCACACGACGGGCACTTGCCCAGGTATCCCGGGCTGTTCGCGCCGCATTGCTGGCACACCCATGTTGTCCGCACTCTTGCCATGAGATTCAGATCCCCGCTATGCTCTCCAGCGCCCAACTGGAGAGCGCCGCAAGCACAGAACGGCGCGCGGGAAACTCCCCACGCGCCGGCCCGTGATTGCATTTCCGTGTCCGTCCTGGTCCTAAACGGCGGCGAACACTTCCACCTGCTCCAGCTTGAGCAAGTCATCTTCGACCGAGACGCGGACCGTATGGCCCGGCAGGAACCGACCTGTCAGCAGCCCCTCCGCGAGCGGATCTTCGATCAGGTTCTGGATGATCCTGCGCAGCGGTCGTGCTCCGAAGGTGTGATCGTACCCGCGCTGTCCGAGAAGATCCTTGGCTTCGGTGTCGACTTCGAGCGTGATGTCTTGCTCCGCAAGCTGCATCCGGACTCGCGTCATCTCGAGATCGACGATCCGACGAATCTCTTCCTGCGTGAGCGAGTGGAAGACGATCGTGCCGTCGATACGATTCAGGAACTCGGGCCGGAACGTCTCCTTGAGCCGTCCCATGACCTTCTCCCGCATCGCCTCGTGCTGACGCTTGGATTCCTTCTCCTGGTTCGCCCGGGAGACGAAGCCCATCGTCACGTCACGATTGATCTCTTCCGCTCCAACATTGGAGGTCATGATCAGGATCGTGTTGCGGAAGTCCACCTTGCGGCCCTTGGCGTCCGCGAGCGATCCGTCCTCCATGATCTGGAGGAGCATGTTGAAGGCTTCGGGATGGGCCTTCTCGATCTCGTCTAGGAGGATCACCGAGTACGACTTGCGCCGCACCGCCTCGGTCAGTTGACCGCCTTCCTCGTACCCGACATAGCCCGGAGGCGCTCCAACCAGTCGTGCGACTGCATGTCGTTCCATGAATTCCGACATGTCGATCTTGATCAGGTGATCTTCAGAGCCAAACATGAACTCGGCGAGTGCTTTGGCCAGCAAGCTCTTCCCGATCCCGGTCGGGCCAAGGAAGATGAACGAGCCGATCGGACGCCGGGGATCCTTGATCCCAGCCCGGGCACGACGCACGGCCTTCGAGATCGTATTGATCGCCTCGTCCTGTCCGACGATCCGCTCGTGCAACGCCTCTTCCATGTGAAGCAGGCGCTCGCTCTCTTCGCCAGCGATCCGGACCAATGGAATCCCGGTCCACATCGAGACGACTTCGGCGATATCTTCTTCGGTGACATAGGTCGCTTCGGATGACTGCGAGTCCTTGAGGTCCTGCTCCTGGAAATCGATACGATCCCGGAGCTTCCGCTCGCGATCCCGCAACTCCGCCGCCAGCTCGAACTCGCGACCATTGACGGCCGATTCGAGTTCACGCTGCAGTGACTGCAATCCGACCAACGCCTCCTTGAGGCTTGGCGGCGCTGCCGACCGCTGCATGCGCACCCGGGATGACGCCTCGTCGATCAGATCGATGGCCTTGTCCGGCATGAACCGATCCGTGACGTAGCGGGCCGCCAGGTTGGCGGATGCCTTGAGTGCGTCATCGCTGATCTTGAGGCCGTGATGGTCCTCATAGAGACTGCGCACGCCTTCCAGGATCTGGATCGTTTCGTCGATGGACGGTTCCCCAACCTGCACCGGCTGGAAGCGCCGTTCAAGCGCTGCGTCCCGCTCGATGTACTTGCGGTATTCGTCGAGCGTTGTCGCACCGATCGTCTGGAGCTCACCCCGGGAGAGCGCAGGCTTGAGGATATTTGCGGCATCTACCGCGCCCTCGGCTGCTCCTGCTCCCACGAGCGTATGGAGCTCGTCGATGAAGAGGATGCTCTTGGTCTCCTTGACCTCGTTGACGATCTTCTTCAGCCGCTCCTCGAATTCGCCACGGTACTTGGTACCTGCGACCAGCGCTCCGATATCGAGGGCGATCAGGCGCTTGTTCTGGAGCTGCTCTGGCACATCACCGGAGATGATCCGCTGCGCCAAACCTTCGACAATGGCGGTTTTGCCAACGCCAGGCTCGCCGATCAGGGCGGGGTTGTTCTTGGTACGCCGGGAAAGAATCTGCATCACCCGGTCGATCTCAAGCTGCCGTCCCACGAGGGGACCAAGCTTGTCGGTGCGGGCCGCTTCTGTAAGGTCGAAACCAAGCGCGTCCATGTACGGCGTCTTGGTCTGCTGCTTGGACTGCTGCTGGGCGCTCGCGCTCTGGCTCACAACCTGCATGACCTGGGCGCGGACCTTTTCCAGGTTCACCCCAAGGCTTTCGAGCACACCGGCCGCAATGCCCTCGCCCTCGCGGACAAGTCCAAGCAGCAGGTGCTCGGTCCCGATGTAGTGATGATTGAGGCGCCGCGCCTCGTCAACCGCAAGCTCGATGACCTTCTTGGCGCGAGGCGTCAGGCCGATCTCGCCCATGATCATCGTGTCGCCGCGACCGATGATGAATTCAACGGCAGAGCGAACGCGCGGGAGTTGCACTCCCATGTTGCTCAGCACCTTGGCTGCAACGCCGTCCCCTTCTCGCACAAGTCCCAGAAGCAGATGTTCAGTCCCAATGTAATTGTGGTTGAACCTCTGGGCCTCTTCCTGGGCGAGCGTGAGGACCTTGCGGGCTCGATCAGTGAACTTGTCGAACTTCTCCGCCATCCGTAGCTCCCCCACTCTCTTGATGAAGAGTCGTCTACTCCGAGAACCGGGTAACCCTGTTCCAGGTTCTACTCGGTTCTACGTACGATGAACGCGTGCGGACGTCCATACCACCAATTGTGCGGCCTTTGTGCCGTTTCCGCTACTCCCCAAACTTACTATGCACGACACTTGCCAGAACTCCAGACAGCGACAAGCACCCGGGGGCGCCTGTCGCTGTCACATTGTAAAAGTTCCACGACCGCAGGGAGGAGGGACTTACTCCTCGACGCGATCAGCCTGGGCCGCTGACGGCTCCTCATCGGTGGCTGCTTCGACGGTATCCGTGTCTGCCTGGGCTTCGGGCTCAGCGGCTTCCAGGGAAGCGGGCTCTGGATCTGCCTGCTCGCCAGACGCCGTGGGCTCCTCAGCGGAGGCCGTCTCAGA
>DASYVY010000006.1:0-4441 GCA_035936535.1 Thermomicrobiales bacterium
GCCAGCGAATGATGCTGTGCCTCACGTCACCTGGCCAGTGGCAACCTCCACATCCAGATGGGCGCCCGTGTCGATGATCTCCCTCAGGTTCCCAACAGTCCGCCGGATCTCCTCGTAGGTCGTATAGAGCGCGACCGGCGCGAGGCGGATCACGTCCGGCTGCCGGAAGTCGACGACGATCCCGCGCGCCTTGAGCGCTATCGAGATGCGCAGCCCGTCGTCGTGCTCGACGGCGACGTGGCCGCCGCGCCGGGCATGATCGCGGGGGGTGCCGATCCGGTAGCAGTACGGTTCGTCGCGGAGCCCGGACCCTTCGATGAGGTCGATCAAGTAGTCGGTCTGGGCAAGCGATTTGGCGCGGATGGCGTCGATCCCGGCTTCCTCGAAGATGGCGAGCGACCCGAGCACGGCGGCGGCCGAGAGCAGGGGGATCGTGCTGATCTGCCAGGCGCCGGCACCGGCGGCGCCTTCCCAGTGGTGGACCATGTCGAACTGGCGGTCCTTGCGATATCCCCACCAGCCGGCGAGCACGGGCATCGTCCCAAAGTGTCGCGGGTTGACATAGAGCGCGCCGACGGCGCCCGGCCCCGCGTTGAGGTACTTGTAGGTGCACCAGATCGCGAAGTCGATGTCCCAACCATCGAGGTCGTGGGGAAGGGCACCAACCGAGTGCGCGCAATCGAGCCCGATCAGCGCACCGGCCGCATTTGCTGCAGCCGCAAGGCGGGGGATGTCGAGCAGTTGCCCGGAGCGGTAGAGCACGGACGGCAGCATCACCAGCGCGACGTGCTCGTCGATCGCGGCGATGAGGTCGTCCTCGGCGATCGTCCGGCCGTCGCGGCTTGGGACGAGCACCAGGTCGCGCTCGGGGTCACCGCCGTGGAGCCGGATCTGGCTCTGGATGGCATAGACATCGGAGGGGAAATCGAGCCCGGTCGCGACGACTCGCCGGCGTTGTTCCTCCGGCCGGTAGAACGTCCCGAGCATCTGGTGCAGGTTGACGGTTGTGGTGCCGGTCACGACCACGGAGCCGGGCGTCGCCCCGACGAGCGATGCCATGCGCTCTCCGAGATCCTCGCCGAGCATGAACCAGGGAGGGTCGCCCTCCAGCCACCCAGCGATCCCCTGCGTTTTCCAGGAGCCGAGCGCGTTCAGGACGGCCCGCTCGGCATCGACCGAGAGCAAGCCGAGCGAGTTGCCATCGAGGTAGATCTGGCCCTCCGGCACGAAGAACCGGTCCCGGAACCGGGCGAGGGGATCGGCGGCATCGAGCGCACGGGCGTGGTCCTCCGACAGTTGATCGAGCGCCCGGTCGGAAGGCATCATCTCACTGCCGTCTCCTGGAGTTCGGCCTGCGCCGGTGTGGCGGAGTCGCCGTCGTCGGCCCGGCTGGCGAAGACGCGCTCGATCACCTCCGCGATCGGCGGGTCCTCGACGGTCAGGTCCGCGACCGGGAGCGCCGCCAGGAGCTGCCCCGTGACACGGGCCGTGTCGGCCTTGGGCACGCGGAGCGTCATCCCGATCTCCGACTGGTCGACGATCTCGCCGTCGCCAAGCAGATGCTGGACGTGACCGCGCTCGTTGATCTCCGAGGCACCCTCCTCGAACTCGACGACGATCGTCTTGTGCGGCGAGAAGGTGCGGACGAGCCCGGGCAGGTTGCCGTCGTACAGCAGGGTGCCGTGATGGATCACGATCACCCGCTCGCAGAGCGCTTCGACATCGGCCATGTAGTGGCTGGTGAGCAGGATGGAGGCGTCCGTGCGGCGGTTGTACTCGGCGACGAACGCGCGGATCTTCCGCTGCATCGCGACATCGAGGCCGATCGTCGGCTCGTCGAGAAAGAGCACCCTGGGTTGATGCAGGAGCGATCCCGCGATCTCGCACTTCATCCGCTCGCCGAGCGAAAGGTTGCGGACCGGTTTTCGCAACAGCTCGGTCAGGTCCAGTAACTCGATCAGCTCATCGACCCGCTGGCGGTAATCCGCGTGCGGGATCCGGAAGATCGCCCGGTTGAGCTCGAACGAGTCGATCACCGGGATGTCCCAGGTGAGCTGGTTGCGCTGCCCCATGATCAGCGACATCTGCCGCAGGTACGAGCGCTCGCGATCCCACGGGGTGTAGCCGACGACCGAGGCTTTGCCGCCCGTGGGGTAGAGCAGCCCGGCGAGCATCTTGAGCGTGGTCGTCTTGCCGGCGCCGTTCGGACCGAGGAAACCGACGATCTCGCCGGGGGCGATCTCGAAGCTGATGTCGCTGACCGCGGCGATCTCCTTGGTCTTGCGATGGACCAGGCTGCCGAACGCTGCCCGCATCCCGCCCTCGCGCTCGGGCACGGTGTAGACCTTCCGCAGGTTGCTGACGGTGATCGCAGGGCCGGAGCGGCCACGCCCCGAGATGGCGGGGGCAGCGGTGCGACCAGCAGCTCGGACAGCAGTGCGTGAATGCGTCACAGGAGGCTCCATCGCGATCGAGGGGCATGGCAACCCGCCCCTGACCCGATCGGGAAGGTCCAGCCAAACAGGTGTTCTACCGTACAGGACGGCCTCATCGATTGCAATGCCGAAGACGCGACGACGTTACGGGGTCCGGACGGGCCTCGGTGGATCCGGGAGGGCGGCTCAACCTCATGCCTGCCGGCAGGATACGGGTGAATCCGGTCACATATTGTCCGCATTCGCCCGTATCCTGAACCCTGCCTCGCGACCATCCAGCGGTCGTGAGGCGGGGTTCGGCCCTCAACGGGTGCAAGGCAGAGGACAAGAAGGGAAACGACGATGGCACAGACGATTGCCCTGGAGGATTTCCGGTCGGGTTTGCGGTTCGTCCTGAGGGAAGGCTTCGAGAAGGTCGAGGGCGTATTCCTGGATCCGGGAGATTCGCTGTTCGAGACCCTGGCAACGATCTCCGCGGAGGAAGCATCGAAGCCGCTGGGCGAGGGCAGCGGCAACATCGCGGCGAAGGTCAATCACACCCGGTTCTACCTGGATGCGGCGATCGAAGCCAACCGCACCGGCGAGTACAAGAAGCTCGACTGGGAATCATCCTGGCAGGTCGGGGAGGTCGACGATGCTCAATGGAGGGACCTGATCGACCGCCTCCGCGCGTCGTACGGCGAGATCATGACCTTCGTGGACACCTTCGAGGGCTGGAACGACCGGTACATCGGCGGTGCGTTCGGGATCGTCGCCCATTGCGCCTATCACCTCGGAGAGATCCGGCAGGCCCTGCAGGTTGTCAAGACCTGAAGCCCGGGCGCACCAACGGCGCTCGACGCCGATCACAGACCTATGGAGCAGCATGAGATGACGACCAGCGCCGGGACGGTGCAAGGAGCGGTGCGGCCAGCGTCTGGCGCGGCCTCACTCCGCGGGAGCAGGCCGATGACTACGCCGAGTACCTCGACGAACACGGGGGTCAGGCCGCTCGAAACCAATGCGCTGGGCGTGCAGAGGTTCCGGGAGGATCGGCCCTCCAAGAGCGAATTCGTGACCATCCCGTACTGGGAAAGTGTGGAAGCGATGTCCCGGTTCGCCGGTGATGACCCAACGCGCATCCATCACCTGGAACGTGATCCCGAATTCCTGATCGAGCCGCTGGAGAGCGTTCGAATCCTGATCATCGTCGCGAGCAGCGGACGATTCACCACTGATGCTGAGGACGGGAGAGTCATTCCATGAAGATGGTGGTGTTCATTTTCGCGTCGGATCTCGAGAAGTCGGTGGCGTTCTATGAAGCGCTGGGGTTCGGACCTGCGGTCGCTGTCCACGAGGGGATCGGACTTCCGGGCCATATCAGGCTGTGCCACCTGCGCCTCGGTGGGACCGGCGTTCTGCTCTGCACCGGGAGCGACGCGGTGCCGCCCGCCAGCGAGCGGACGGCGATTTCGCTCGATCTGGAGCCGGGAGAGAACCTCGAGGAGTACCGGGACACCTGCCGGTCGCGCGGGCTCGACGTCTCGGAGATCATCCATGAACCCTTCGGCCGACTTTTCTGGGTTCGCGATCCCGACAGCGTGAGCGTTCAGGTCAACGCGATTGGCTGAGGGGATGAGCTGCGCCGGGCTGGCACATGGCGTGCA
This sequence comes from Thermomicrobiales bacterium, assembly GCA_035936535.1. Lineage (GTDB taxonomy): Bacteria > Chloroflexota > Chloroflexia > Thermomicrobiales > UBA6265 > CADCWJ01. The sequence continues at coordinate 4,082 of DASYVY010000006.1, forward strand.
TGAATTGTCGTCCGGCTGGCGGGTGTCCGCGGGCCGACGAACGCTTCCGCTACCACTCCGAAAGGACCTCCCGGATGGCAAAGATCAACCCGATCGAACTGCAGGAGCATCTCAAGGGCATGGAATATCCGGCGAGCAAGCAGGATGTGATCGACAAGGCGAAGGAAAATGGAGCCGACCAGGAACTCCAGTCCACGCTGGAGCGACTCTCCGATCAGCAGTTCGAGACTCCGGCTGATGTGAACAAGGCGATCGGCGACCTCAACGACTGACACTGACAGATCCGCGGGCCACATGACGGCGAGCACGCAAAGGCGAACGATTCCCTGGGATGCCCCAGGGAATCGTTCGCCTTTGTCG
>DASYVY010000007.1:0-3180 GCA_035936535.1 Thermomicrobiales bacterium
ATCGTGGCCAGGTGATCTGGCCGCAGGCGATCAGCATGCCATCCATTGGCAGGGGACCCCTCGCAAAGGTGACAGCGTCGGTGACACGGGCAACCGGTTCATGTGTCCTGTCCTTTGGATTACGTCTATCCGACGGTCCCGGATCTGAGCGGGGTGGGTATACAGCCGAACCCCACCGGTGGACGTCTCTTCACTATGGGCGATGGCGGGAATGCTACTCGTGCCTGAGTGGATGTGTCAATAGTGCTGGCAACCTTGCACGATAAGGCGCTGATCCGGTGCGGCAGCGATGGCGGTCCGGGCTGGATGCACGCGGGGGATCCGGGTGGAGAACTGGCACTGGTCAGGATCGACGGGAGGCCCGAACCACGCCGTTTCGCGGTTGCGGGCAGGCTCGGGCGAGGCCAGTCGCGACGGCGCACCCTCGGGAGGCCGGTGCGCAGCGAACGCGGCACCGGATTCGTTGTTCGGTCGGTAGAACCCGTCGCTCGGTTACGCGCGTAGGCGTGGAGCGGTCCGTGGCCGGGCGAGGCGCCAGGCGGCGAACGCGACGATCCAACCGGTGACAACGTCCAGCACGAAATGCTCCCCGAGGTAGACCACCGAGACACTCATCGCCACCGCATAGAGCGCGCCGGTCACCCTGCCCCACCGCGCGAATGTGCCGAGGACCAGCGAAACCAGGACGGCCATCGCGACATGGACCGAGGGCAGCGCCGCCAGGTCGTTCGGCTCGAACCAGAAGGCTTCGCCGCTGGTGCTCCCCTCGGCCAATGCCGAGGTCCCGAGCCCGTCGCGCAGAACCTGGTGGGTGATGCGGGCCACCTCGTCCGGATCGCTCATCCATGGCGGTGCGGTCGGGAGAAGCGCGAACGCCACCAGGCTGATCGCGAAGCAGATCGCCGTCGCCTTCAGGTACCGGGAAAACAGCGGACGCTGCCGCCACCACGCGATTGCAGCAATCAGGAACGGGACGAAGAAAAACGACCCATGGACGACCGAGAACGCGATATCGTGGGGATGGATGCTGCCTGGATCCAGCCACTGGTGCTGAAGGCGTGTCGATGGCAACACGCCGCCGAACAGGGCGCGTTCGAGATCAGCGACGGTTTGCCGGCCAGCGAGCCCAAGCCCGGCATCGTCGGCAAAGGCGCGAACGAGGTTGAACCCCACCCAGGTCAGCGCGCACGTGCTGGCCGCGATCAGACCGGGGCGGATCGCGGGAAACAGGGTCAGCGCTGACCCGAAGATGGCCGCGCTGCCGAGGATCCGGCTGAACTGGCGATCGGACAGCACATCGAGCGCAAAGGCGGTGCCAAACCAGGCGGCAACGAGGAAAAGGCGGAGGGGCCATCCCGCCGGTTTGGGACCGGGGACATCCGACGAGCGGACGCGTTGGAAGGCGTTGGAGATCACGAAAGGTCACGTCCCAGTGTTCGTTGCAAACGACCCCGGCGCACGCGCACCTGCCCGGGCACCGGTCGCTCACGCGCTGATCGTTTGCGCGACTGTACGCACGAGAGCTGCCTTGAGGCTTCAATGGCAACGAACTGGCGACGGTACCCATCTCATCTCGGATTTTGGCACAGCTCGCAACGGAGACGCCGTATGTACAACCATGCTCCGGAAGGCTATGACTGGCCAGTTTGTCGGCTTGCACAGGGGGAAGCTACCAACGTCTCGACGCAGGACGATGTGATCTATCGCGACGGGGATGTCACGGCGTTCATGGCCGCTGCATGGTGGCCGAACAATCGCGGTCACGTGCTGGTTGTGCCGAATGAGCATTACGAGAATCTCTATGACTTGCCACCGGAGCTGGGAACACCAATCCAACGCATCATCCGTGATGTTGCCTTGGGGTTCAAGGCAACGTACGACTGCACCGGCGTCTCGACGCGCCAGCATAATGAACCCGATGGGAATCAGGACGTTTGGCATTACCACGTCCATGTGTTCCCGCGATTCCGGAACGAGATAACCTGTATGTGACAGGGCGCGGGCAAAGCACGAGGGAGGAGCGTCGGCCGTATGCCACGAAGCTGCGCACGTATCTTGACGTCTTGCATCGTACAGACATCTGACCGGGGGGCGGGTCGGTTCGCTCTGTGTACGGATGGGTGAGTGAGAAGGGCCGGAATCCCGGTCCCACATCGGCCAGGACGGCACGGTTCGAGCTATCGAGCGGATGGCGCACGCTTGAAACGCCGCTCTCCGGGTGACCACTGGAGTGGCCCCACTCTTCATGGCTTGGAAATGGCCTGGTCCTACGTTCCTGTCGCACTTTGTCGCGATCTGGCACAATGCTCCGTTCCAGTCGATTCCAGGGAAGGTCGCGGTGGGTGGCGATGCTATGCTTCAGGGGCATGGCGACCCGCCCATGTGCTCACCGGTCGGTGGGCCGAATGCACATCAGAGGAACCTCGATGGCGACCACCCTCGCGAAGCGACATCTCTTCTCCATCCTGAATGACGGTCCGCTCCTGTTCGATGGCGCGATGGGCTCGGAGCTGGCGAACAAGGGCATCCTTCCCAACCAGTGCTTCGATGAGCTCAGCATCTCCCGGCCCGAACTGATCCAGTCCATCCACACCGCCTACATCGCCGCCGGCGCCAACGTGATCCAGACCAACACCTATGGCGCCCACCCGATCGGGCTCGAGCGCCACGGCCTCCGAGCGGAAACGGCCGCGATCAACCGTGCCAGCGTGGCCCTCGCCAGAGCCGCCGCCGATGGCAAGGCCCTCGTCGCCGGCTCGGTCGCCGAGGCCGGCAACCACATTGCCAACCCGGACGTCGCCGGGTCCACGGAGCAGGAGTTGCTCGATTCCTACGCCGAGCAGATCAGCGTGCTGCGCGAGGCCGGCGTCGATCTGCTGGTCCTGGAATCGTTCGAGACACTGCCGATCCTCAAGGTCGCCCTGCAAGCGGCGCGGGACGAGGCCGCCGACCTGCCCGTGATCGCGCAGATGCGCTTCACTCCATCCGCCCTGTCCGAGGCGGGGATGCCGGTGGGTGAGATCGCCCACACGCTCCGGGAGCTTGGCGCGGATGTCGTCGGGGCCAACTGCGGCGTCGACCCGGCCGCCATGTACCCGATCATCCAGGAGATGAGACGCGCCATTCCCGACAGCCCGTTGTCCGCGCAACCTTCGATTGGCGCGCCGCGAGGGGTCGAGG
>DASYVY010000008.1:0-11267 GCA_035936535.1 Thermomicrobiales bacterium
GGCGGTAAGCGTTCACCCGGTGAGCGGGTGCGTCCATGCCACGGTTCGCGGCCACGGGGCCTGGAGATACGATCCTGATGGAAGTCGCGTCCCGTTCTCCATCCAGCGGTCTCCCACACCGCCGCGTCTGGTGTCGTCCAAGTGGTACGGGGGCAGGGACAGCGGTACCGCGCTCGCCCGCATCAGTGCTGTGGTTGGGGCCTCCCCGCCTCCGGTGCTCGAGGTCGGATTCCAGGCGCGGGCGTTCGACGACACGGAGCGCGCATACGACGCGTTCATCGGGTTGCCGCCCCCGTCCGGGATCTCGATCGCACAGGAGTGGGACCTCGCGACAGTCGATCTGATCGTTCATGAAGCCGGTGGCCGATTCACCGATTGCTGGGGGAGAGCGCACCGGTACAACAAGCGCAACACCGGCATCAGCGGGGGTATCCTCGCCTCGGCCGGCCCGGAGCTCCACGCCGCGCTTCTCGAGGCCATCGCCCGCGAGCTGCCGGAGGAACCGCCTGCGCCGGACCCGGCCGATGACATCCCGGATTAGCTGATTCCCTGACCACGATGCGATGCGGTCCCCGTGGCCGGTGAGACCAGGTCAAGTCAGGGCCGAAGCCGCTGGCTTGTCCACGATCACCCGAAGCCGGTCGGCGGCAGTCCGAAGAAAGGACCCGGGAACAGCGGGCGTGATCGCACCCTCCAGTGTCGCCTTCAGGATCCGGGCCTTGCTCTCGCCGGAAACGATCAGGACAAGCTGACGGGCCTCCAGAATCGTGCCGAGACCCATCGTGACCGCGCGCGGGGGAATCGTCTGCTGACCCTCGTAGTAGGCGGCATTCTGCTCCCGGGATTCCTCCGTAAGGGTCACGACACGCGTTCGCGAATCGGGTGGCGATCCCGGCTCGTTGAATCCAACATGCCCGTTCGGCCCCAGCCCAACGATCGCCAGCTCCAGCCCCCCGGCGGCCGCGATGTCGCGATCGTACCGTGCCGCCTCGGCATGAGGATCCGGGGCGTCGGTCGGGATGAGGTGGATATGCTGCCTGGGGACGCGGGCCGGCTGGAAAAACACCTCGTCCAGCCATCCGGTCAGGCTGACCTCATCGCCAATCGACGTGCCGAGATAGTCATCCAGGCAAAAGAACCGCACCCTGGAGAAATCGAGCTTCCCGGCGCGGATGCGGCGGACGAGCTCCTCGTACATGCCCCGTGGGGTCTCACCGGTCGGCAGCGTGATCGCCGCGGAGGGGTGAGCGGTGACGCAGTCCACGACGAGATCGGCCGCCAGGCTACTCAACGCCTCGTAATCCTCCACAACCGTAAGCGCCAGGCGATCGAACCCCGCCACACTGCCGGTACCCGCCATTGATGGTGTGTCCTTCCGCGACGCGACTCTCTCCACTACGACCCGGACCCCGCGACAGGCAGCGATCGCCGATAATCATACCGGCGCACCGGCCGGTGCAATGAGCCAACCGTTCTTCACATTCCAGGGGAGCAATCATCGTCATGTCAAATCTCGCGGACCCGCTCAACGTGCTGGACCAATGGGTGAACGAGGGTGTGGTACGGGGCGCCAGCGCGGCGATATGGCATGACGGGGAGATCGTCGCGACCCGGGTGGCCGGGTTTGCACGGGACGGTCAGCCGGTCACTCCCGAGACCATGTTCGCGCTCGCATCCGTCTCGAAGCCATTGACGGCCGCCGCCGTGCTGCACGCCGTCGATGCCGGCCTGCTGGCGCTGGACATGCCGGTTTCGTCGATCGTGCCGGAGTTCGGATCCGTCGATGACATGCTGGCGGAGGATGTCTATCCCCAGCTGGAAGCGCTGCGCGACCGGGTCACGGTCCGGCACATCCTCTCCCATGTCTCCGGTTTGCCGGAAAACGTCGGCGTGAAGCGACTCCGGATGCGCGACAAGCCGACCCTCGACCGGATCATCGACGTGATGTGCGGCCTTCCGCTCCAGACGGAGCCGGGACAGCTCCTCCGTTACTCCAACGCCGGATTCGGGATCGCGGGCAGGGTCGTCGAGCGAGCGACCGGGACTTCCAGTCATGCGTACATCGACGACAACCTCCTGGCTCCCCTCGCCCTGTCCAGGGTGCGGACACGGCCGTCGCCCGATGACGCCGACGGGATCGCCTTGACCGACGACGCGGCATCGGCGGGTACTGATGTCGAAAGCTACAACAGCCGGTACTGGCAGGACCTGGGCATTCCATGGGGAGGCTGCTTCGGCTCGGCGAGCGACATCGCCCGGTTCGCGGCATCGTTCTTTCCCGGCGAGTCGAGCGTCCTCGATGAGGCCACCAAGGCCGGGATGATCACCGACCAGACCAGTGGCGTCCCAGGCGGCGTGGATTCAGCCGGGGTCCACTGGGAGCAGGGGGCATGGGGCCTAGGCTGGGAGGTCGCCGCCAACAAGCAGCGCCACTGGACAGGATCCGAGCGCTCCCCGGCGACGTTCTGTCACTGGGGCCAATCGGGAACACTGGTCTGGGCGGATCCCGAGCGCCGCCTTGCACTTGCGGTCTTCGGCAACCGCACTGTCCACAAGCCCTGGCCGCTCGTTCCGCCGAGGTGGGCTCGGCTGAGCGATGCCCTCATCTCCGCGGCAGACAGCGCCTGACCGCTGTGATCGATTGTTGCATGCGACATCATCGTCGCGGCAAACGCTCCCGTACCCAGGCACGAACCGTTTCGGCTGTTTGCCGAGGTGTGGCGGTGGTCGTGTCGAGCAGGTCGCCCTCCACCTGCACGTCCGCCTGCCATTCCCGGTCCCGCCACCACCGGTTGAAGCTGACCTGGCTGGCGATGAATGCGTCATCGCATCTGCGCCACGCGGGTCGATCGCGAAGCCGGCGCTGCAGTTCCGCATCGTCGCATGTCAGCGCCAAATAGTGGATCGCCTCGATGCCATCGCGATCGGGCGCCGTTTCAAGATGGCGGGGCTGGACGGTTCCGCAGAGCAATACCGGCTTGCCAGCCTGATGGACATGCAGGACAAGGCCGAGCCAGAGATTCCAATAGTGCCGAATGTCCTCGTCGGCGAAGCTCCTGAGCGCGGCGAGGAGGACGTCACTCTCCAGCACGACGACGTCCGGGAAGGTGTAGAGCAGGAGCTCGGATACCAACGTTTTGCCGGTCCCGCTTGCGCCGGTCAAGACGAAGAGTGGGAGTCGACGGATCGGGGTGTCATGGGCGCAAGCCGGGCAGGTAACGACCGCCCACCCTGGTCCGCCACCCCGGGCCGGACCATCCGTGCTGAACGAGGCACATCGCTGGCAGACCTGCCGCACCATCGTGTCCCACCTTGAGCGAAACCGGTCTCACGTCGCTAACCGATTATCGTATCCTCATCGCGGGATCATCCGCGCATCATCGCCCCAGCTCAGTCGTTCCATGCCCCCGAAAGGTCTCGACCCATCATGCGTTATCGTCAGACATCGTTGGGCGCCGAGAGCCAGATCGGCGGCGACGCATCTGTCATCGACCGGCGAACGACGCCGCGCGGAAGCCGGATGGGCCTGGCGGCGTTCGCCATCCTGCTCCTCCTGACGTCGATCGCCCTCCCAGTCGTGGCCGCGGCAAGCGAAATCCGCTCCGGAACCTCCGTCGATATCCAGGCAAACGAGCGCATCACCGAGGATCTGTACTCGTCGGCGGGGAGCATCACGATCTCCGGTACGGTGACGCGGGATGCGTCGATTGCCGCCGGACGCGCCAGGATCGACGGGACCATCGACGGCTCGGTGATGCTTGCGGCCGGCCGGGCGGACGTGCCGGGGACCATCGGTGGGTCACTCCGCATCGCAGGTGGCGTGGTCGAGGTTGGGGGCGACATCGACGGGGATCTCGTCGTGCTGGGCGGACGAGTCACCGTTCCCTCCGGCGGATCGGTCGGCGGCGATGTGATCGTGGCCGGGGGCATCGTGGATCTTCAGGGCGACATCGTCGGTGACGTTCGCGGGATCGCGATGTCGGCGACCATCGCCGGTGTCGTTGGCGGCGACGTCGACATCGAATCCAGCCGGGTGTCGGTCCCCGGCACGGCGCGGATAGGCGGAGATCTGCGTTACCTGACAGCTGGCAACCCGGATATCTCCTCCGCCGCCGACATCCTGGGAACGACCGAGCGCGTCGCCCAAATGCCGTGGGAACCTTCCACCGGTGGCTCCAGCCGGCCGTTCGGTCCGCTGTTGCGAACCGTTTGGGCACTGATCGCCGGAGTGGTCATCATCGCGCTCGCCCCTCGCCTGGCAGACGCGATCGGACGCTCCGGACGCGCGGTGCTGCGGGCGGTTGGGGTTGGCTTGCTTGCCCTGATCGTGGTTCCGGTCGTAACCGGGATCCTGATCGTCTCGACGATCGGAGTTCCGATCGGGCTGATCTTCCTTGGATCGTTCGTCGCCCTGCTCTATCTCAGCCAGGTATTCGCCGGGCTTGCGATCGGCCGCTTCGTCCTTCCAGACCGATGGAATGATGGCAGCCGGGGATATCATTTCCTCGCGATGACGATCGGCGTCATCATCCTGGCGGTGCTGAACTTCATCCCGCTCCCGTTCGCCAGCGCCGTGATCGCCGTAGCCGTCACCATGTGGGGGGCTGGGGCGGCGTTGATGGTTCTCGCCGAGACGGGTTCCACGTTACCCCGAGTTGAATGAAGAGGGCGTTGCAACGGCAGGATCGGATCTCGTCGGCCTGATAGTGGCACCTGATCTTCGAGCGATGACCACCCGCCAGTGCTAGCGCTGCTCCCCGAAGCCGGCAGTCTCCTCCGTCAGCCCGGCGCGAGCGATCGCGTTGAACAGGATGCGGTACGTTCCCCGCGTCTGGGCCCGGAAATACGGCCGGAACCCGGCCAGGATCACCCGTCCGTCCCCGTACGCCACTTCCGCCAAGGCACCCTGGCGCTCCAGATGCTCGCTGCCGAGTATCCAGCCGCTGAGATTGGGGTTCGAGGCGGGATAGCGGGCGACCATCGTGACGTCGCCTCCCGTGCCATCGAACACCATGCTGTTGAGGAACAGGACCGCCGTCTCGCGTGGCATGCCGAGCCCGAGCGGGTGGCTGGTATCGATCACCACCCGCAGCAGGGAGCCGGGGCAGTAGAAGCTGTCCTGATCGAGCGGTCGCAACGGATTCCGAACCGGAAGCGCCACCTCATCGATGATCGCCCGCGAGACCCGATCGATCGCGATGAGTGTCCCGCCCTCGTCGACAAACCGCCGGATCGCCTCGAAGCCGCTGGCGCCAATGCCTCCAGTATATTCGGAAGGATACGGCTCGCCCTCCTTGGTCTTCTCCCCCCGGCCCTCGCGCAGGTCCTGTGGCGTCATCTCAGGGATGAGCAGCACGTCGAATCGCTCCCGAAGCGATCCCTGGCGGACATCGGCGTTATGCAGCGTCGTGTAGGTGACTCCATACTTCTCGAGCACCCAGCGCGCCCAACCCTCATCGATGCAGGCGGTCCATGGCTGGTACACGGCGAGAGGGACCGCGCGCTGCCGCCAAACCGGTTGCTCACCGGAAAGCGATACCGGATGCCCGATCGCTCCGGCGGCGCCCACCTGCGCGACGAACTGCTCGAGATCGAGATCCCGTGAGTCGATCAGGTAATCACCGACCTGAACCCCACTATCGCGGTCCCGTTCCCGCGCCCGGAACACTGGCACACCGGAATCGAGCAGGCGCTGGGCCAGCCGGACACTGGCATTCTGCCGGGCGGGAACCATCCAGGCAGTGGACGCCACGGTGCTGTCCGCCGGCTCGACCTGCCCGACCGGCTCGAGGATCGACTCGACCAGGCGAAGCGCCTGATCCTGCTCGTCGGATGGGAGCGGCGTATCGACCTGAACGGCGTGAACACCCATCTGGATGGGCAGCGTGTGCCCGGCAATGTCATAAGGCCGTCGTGGCGGGCCGCCGGGCCATTGCCGCAAGTCGGGATAGGTTTGCACTTCGAGCAGCGTTTTGGCGAAAGCACCGGCAGGCTGGTCGAGGCGGACGACAAAGCTTCCGGCAGGGTATGCGACACCGTCAGCGGTGAAGGGCTCGATGGCTTCCCGGACCTCGACGAGTCCGCGCTGCAGGGTGCCGAGCAGCTCCCGGGTCGTTCCCGGGTCGCGCTGGTCCGGCGGGAAGACAAAGGCATACGGCTTCTCGGACCGCTCCAGGATGCGCCGGGCGATTCCCAGGTAGGACCTGAGCCATTGTGTTCGATGGGCCGCGAGATGCTCGAGAAACGCGAAAGCGGCGATCCGGTCGTAATTGACGATCTCGGCCAGGGACCATTCGCCTCCCTTCCACGGCATCGGCTGGTTCCAGGTCCTTGTCCGTGGATCAATGCCGTAGTCGTCGTTGAGGTCCTCTTCCTTGAGCGTCACGCTGGTGGCGAGCCGGGCGCTGGCGGCCTCGCTGAGGAGGTCGACGCTCCCGTGATAGTTGCCATAGGCCAGCGACGGCGAGTAGTTGTCGAAGATCGCGTTCGTCACCACGCCGGCCTTGCCCGCCGCGGTCAGCCTCTGGGCAATATGCGCGCCCAGCGCCGAGAAGCCCTGCTGGATGACCGGATCCTGGTTGGGATCGAGCGGGTCAATGAACGGCGGCACCATGAACCGGGGACCGAACCGCCCCATCTGGTGCATGTCGAACACCGCCTGCGGGTGCTCGCGGTTGTGCAGATCGACGTACAGGCCGGTCTCGACCTGGGTCAACATGAACCAGTCCCGGTTGTTGTCGTGTCCAACATAGGGATGATACAGCCACGGCAGCTCCGACCCCTCGTATTCGGTTCCGATCCAGCGGCGGTACCAATCCGCGATCATCTGGATGCCATCGGGATTGTGGCTCGGTACCAGCAGCGTGACCGTGTTGGCGAGGATCGACCGGGTCTCGTCGGTGTCCGACGAGACCAGTTCCCAGGCGAGGTCCATCGTCATCAGCGCGGCGCCGATCTCGTTGGAGTGCTGGGACGCCAAGATGATCGCGACCGACCGGGCTCTTTCGATGATGGGTGCCGAGTCCTCCCCCGTCAGTCGCCGGGGCTCCCAAAGTCGGCCAAGCAACTCACGGTTGCGCGCCCTGGCTTCCGGCTCCAGGTTCTCCGGCGCGGAGATGGCAACCACGATGTAGGGCTTGCCATCGGTCGACGTTCCCAACTCCTCGACGATGACTGACTCGGAGCTCGCGCCGAGCTCGCAGAAGTAACCAACGATGGCGTCCCAGTCCGGAAGGATCCCGGGCGCCCCTACCGCATGCCCCAGCACCTCCTGAGGGCGAGGAAGGACCGGACGCCGCGACAGGCGCGACCGCCGCGGCAACGATGGGGATGCCGCAAGCCGATCACGGGCCGCGGTCATCCACTGTTCATCGAACAGCAGCACCCCAGCATCGGACACCCTCGACGCCGGCGGGAGCGTTCCATCGGCCATGCGGGCCTTGACGAGATAGGCGGACATCCCCAGTGCCCCGGCAACTGTCGATGTCGTGATGAATCCCTCGAGATCTTCACGCCTGGCTCTTGGCACAACTCCATCCTTCTGGGATCGATGGTTGCTATCCCGCGTTGGCTCGGGACAGGAAACGCGCGAAGACAATGGGGAACGCTGCTGTCGTCAACGGCAACATCAGCGTTTCGACCTGGTTCTGCCTGGTTCTTGTGGCGCGCGCTCCGGTGGATCACCAGGAACACCCGTGCCCCTGTGCATCAGCGGCAGGGGACTGGCTGACCACTGGACCCGTCACTTTCGGCGAATCCGGAACAGTCCGGCCGGATCCCGGGCCTGCATCAGGTACCTGCGCCCGCCAACGTCTTGATCCGCGAGCATACCCCCGATTCGCGATGCGCCGCCGGACACGATGATGCCCCGGCATTCTCCAGCAAGGCGCCGGGGCATCAGGTGGTGGGCGCGCTGGCTACGTGCCGGTCGTTCCGCCCAGGACATCCACCGGACCAGGCAACTCGACATCGCTGTCCTGATAACGGTCACGCAACCCCCGGCGATTGAGCAGTGCGTGCATCCCGGTGTATGTGTACGTGACGTGGAACTGTTGCTCCACCCAGCGCACCGCGTCCCAGACGGTCCGGAACTCCCCGGTGTTGGCCTTGGAGAACAGCGCCGCGATCTGGTCCTTAGAAAGGCGCGATGGACGACCCGGCGCCGCATAGCCGGGAGTCCGTTGCAGCACCGAGTCGAGCCCACCCTTGCGGTACCAGGCGACCCATCGCTGGACCGTCCGGTAATCGACACCTACCGCCCGTCCGACGTCGCCAATGTGGTAGCCCCGGCGCAACAGCCACAGCGCGTGCAACCGTGCCCGGCGATGCCCGTTACGCTCATGCTGATACTGACTGTAGAGATCTTCCTCGGACTCGTTCCATTCGATGATCAATGGGCGACCACGCATGATCCTGCCCTTCGCTTTCCAGGGTCTGACAGCCAGTTGCGGCTGCTTCAGGAGTAAGCCAGACCCAAAGCTTGTGGCCCGGTGCACTCGATCCGGGTCAGGCCCGGATCGCGTCCACGTATGCCAGGAGAAAACGGATTGTCTGAGGTCCCTGAAAAGAGCGCCGTGGGTACCGGGGCCGCCTGCGATTCCGGCAGGGCGCGGATACCCATGTGACCCGGATCACCAAGATGGAGCCGGCTGACGGTCGCAGCCCATACCGTCTCCAGGACGGTAGCGTCCATCATGGCCGGTGCCCTGGATATCCTGACTCACTCAATGGATCGCGAAGACCGCTGTCCTTTGAGTGTAGCGGACGTTATAGCCCAATTGGCGAGGAAACGCCATACAGGGCGCGGAATCTCGTGCCCACCGAACGGCGTTGCGAACGCTACGGCGACTCCCGAAACACTTGCTCGTAGCGCCGGACCGTGTGCCTGGCCGCCACGAGAATGCCGGACACACAGTCCGGCGCCATGGAATTCACTCCACAGCGGTCCGTACTTTCGACAACCATTCTAGGTCCCGAGTCGCAATGAGTAAAAGAGCCGGACCCGGAGTTCCGGGTCCGGCTCTTTCGGGTGTCACCGCAGGGAGCGATCCTCGTTCGTTACGCCAGTCTCCCGGCGATCCTGAACGCGAGGTCGACGATGGCACCGCCATCGTCATCGCGGCCTTCCGTCATGTTCCTGCGGTCCCACTCGTCGCCATCGAGGCTGTCGGCACCGTAGAGGTACTAGTAGAACTGCACTCCCCGATAGAGCGGGACAGCGGCTGTTGACGCACATTCCATATCGGCCACCCGACATCCATCGGCTCTGCGCCTCGCCATGTTCGCGCGCGTTTCGCGATAGATCGCGTCAGTCGTCCAGGTGCGGGTCATGTGATACGGCACGTGGAGATCCCGCAGAATTCCCGCGAGGCGCTCTGCAGTCGGGATATCGACGTAGGCGGACGGCGGGAGGTAGTGATAGCTCGTTCCCTCGTCACGGTAGACGGCGGTCGGCACCGCGATGTGGCCCGACAGGGTGTCATTGTCCAACCCACCACACGATCCGAAGAACAGGAAACGACGCCCACCGAAGCCGATGACTTCTTCCATGATTGCGACGGCGGCTGGACCGCCGATGAGAGAGAGGTAGGCGACATACGACTCACCATCGGCTTCCACACGATAGATCGGAATCGGCGCGCAGGCCGAGTTCAACGTCACGATGCGGTGACAGGGGTAGCGCTGCAGGAGGTAATCGAATTTCGACCGCGAGTACGTGACGGTGATAGTCTCGGGGAAGTCCTTGATGGGCTTGACTACCTGGCTCGCGCGAATGACCTCCTCCGATGTGTCGTCAAAGGCGTCCAAGATCGTCATCGCTGGAGCCATCCCTTCGTACGCTCTCGCTATCAGCAGCACATTGCACAACACGGAACGGGTGGAGCGAAGCCCCCACCGGTGTTGTATCCCATGGCGGCCTTGGGGGAGATGTCCGCAATCTGCTGGGTCGCCGCCATCACCGGGTCAGCCGTGCGCCGGTTGATGGCCCGCAGTCGCTGCTTGACCCTGACGAAGGCCAGCTCGATCGGGTTGAAGGCCGGCGCACAGACGAGCGCCGCCGGTTGGACGGCCACACTCCTGTTCACGGAGAAGTCGTCCAGGACCACCAAATCGCCCGGCCGCAGGTTGGGCACCAGCATCTCGGCCCAGAATCGGTCAAGACCGCCCGTTTACGGCCCCGGTCATATGCGGGCCCGGTCACCCCTAGAGTCGCCGAGAGGGTTCCGGCGTCCACGGGTCACCTTCCCGACCACGGGTGCGCCCACCAAAGCTCCGCCCCCGGACTGGGTTTGGTGTCGTCGGCGCACCCGTCCCATCGTGGAGGATCAGCTGCGCCAGGGCGGTCGGCGCCCTGCGCCCGCAATGTCGATTCGCGGGCCGGATCGATTCGACGCGGTCGGCCCGAACGGAGCGAAGTGTGACTTGAGCCCGTGCGGTCCCGCTGGCGTCACCAGAGCCAGAGAGGAGAGGGATCGACTCGATACATGGCGCCGGCGTCAAACACTTGCTGACCGACTTCCATCGTGGCGAGGGCTTGTTCACAAACGTCGTCAGAGGGGTGCCGGCGGGTCCTGCCCGCGCCAGCAAACAAGCGAAAGAATCGGTAGCCGCTCTAGTCGGCGCGCTCAAGTTCGTGCGGACCGAACGCCCGAGGCAGCAACATCGACAGGCTGATCCGCTCGATGTGATCGCGATGGTCGAGGAGCACACCGATGTCGCCCCGGGCCGGCCTGAACTCCTCCATCACCTGCCGGCAGGCCCCACATGGCGTGGTTCCCGGGGCTCGTGGCGCGCTTACCGCGACCGCCACGAGCTCGCGGTGTCCCGCCGCCGCGGCCGTGAAGATGGCGACGCGTTCGCCACAGACAGTCAGCCCACTGCTTACATTCTCGACGTTGACCCCGGACACGATCTCGCCGCTTGCCGTAAGCACCGCCGCGCCGACCGGGAAATGAGAATAGGGAGCGTAGGCATTGCCCGCGGCGGCCCGAGCCGCCGCGATCAGCCGGTCAGCCATCGCGTCATCAAGGTCCACGGATGCGCCCTCCTGGCCATGCGCTCGGTGTTTTTCCATCGGTCATCTCCTCGTCTGGTTCGCATTGTCGCATAGTCCTTGCGTACGATTGCCCCGGCACTGTGCACTGCAGCGACCATTGCCGGCGATGCCACATGCTCGATTCTGGTGCGTGTCGTCCTCGAAGCGGATTAGCAGACTCGATCGGGATTCCCGGGCGGAACACGCTCATAACAATGGGGCTGGGAATGAC
>DASYVY010000009.1:0-7004 GCA_035936535.1 Thermomicrobiales bacterium
GGTCGCCTTTGTCTATATCGGGCCAACCGGAGACCTCGGCTGGACCTACGCCCACGACCAGGGGCGATTGCAGCTCGTCCAGAACATCCCCTCAGCCGAGACCTCGTTCATCGAGAACGTCGAAGAGAACCAGGCGGACGCCGAGCGTGCGATCCGGGCGTTCGCGGAGGCCGGCAACAACGTCATCATCGCGACCTCGTTCGGCTACGGTCCGGCCGTTCTCTCCGTCGCCGCGCAGTATCCCGATATCCAGTTCATCCATATCTCGGGCTACCAGACCGCGGAGAACGTCAGCACCGCCTTCGGCAAGATCGAGGAGCCACGCTACGTGAGCGGCTTGATCGCCGGCAGGATGGCCCCGGCCGGCAAACTGGGTTACGTTGCTGCCTTCCCGATTCCGGAAGTGATCCGTGGCATCAACGCCTTCACGCTCGGGGTTCGTGCCGCCAACCCTGAGGCCACGGTGCAGGTCGTGTGGACGAATACCTGGTACGACCCCTCGATCGAGCGCGCGGCCGCCGAGGCGTTGCTGGATGGCGGGGCGGAGGTGATCGCCCAGCACCAGGACACCCCGGCCCCACAGCAGGCGGCGGAAGCGGCCGGCAAGTACGGCGTCGGTTACAACGTCGACATGACGTCACTTGCGCCTGGCGCCAACCTCACCAACCCGATCTGGAACTGGGGGGTCTATTACACACAGGCCGTTCAGCAGATCCAGGCGGGGACATGGTCCTCCAACCAGTACTGGGGAAGCTGGCAGGACGGCGTTGTCGGTCTCTCGCCGATCGCCGACGTGGTACCGGCCGAGGTCCAGCGGGAGGCGACCGCCCTCGCGGACGAGTTCCGCTCCGGCGCCCGGGGCGTCACGACCATCTTCAGCGGTCCGCTGCTCGACCAGGAAGGAACCGAGCGCATCGCGGAAGGCGTGAGCATGACCGACGAGGAGATCCTCAACATGGACTGGTTCGTCCAGGGCGTGCTTGGGGAACTTCCGTCCTAGCCCGCCAGTGATAGTCCGCCCGGCGCAGCATCGCCGGGCGGACTGCTTTCTTGCCCGTTCTCTACCAGCGGGGCGGGAACGACCACGACACCTGCCGGAGTACGCACCAGTGTCCGAAGCCCGCGCCCCATCGCCCGGTGGCAACGAACCGGCACGGTCCAGCGATCCAATGCCGGCTCCCGCCGAGGCGGTTGCCCTCGTGGACATTTCCAAGCGATTCGGGTCGGTGGTCGCCAACGATCGCGTCACCTTCGTGGCGTATTCCGGGGAAGTCCACGCCCTGATCGGCGAGAATGGCGCTGGCAAATCCACGCTAATGAGCATCCTCGCCGGGATGTACCGTCCGGATTCTGGTGTGCTCAGGATCGGAGGCAAGGTGGCGGACCTGCGCTCGCCGGCCGACGCGATCGAGCGCGGCGTCGGCATGGTGTACCAGCACTTCATGCTGATCGAATCGTTTACCGTCACAGAGAACGTCATGCTCGGGCTTGCGGGCGAGGGTTTCCGGCTCGACACGGCCCACGTCGAGGCGGAGCTCCGGCGTCTGAGCGACGCCTACGGGCTTGGCATCGATCCCGGCGCCTACATCTGGCAACTCTCTGTCGGGGAGCAGCAGCGCGTCGAGATCATGCGCCTGCTCTACCGGGGCGCGCGAATCCTGGTCCTCGACGAGCCGACGGCTGTGCTCACACCCCAGGAAGCGGACAGCCTGATCGCGACCCTTCGCCAGATGGCGAGCGAAGGGTTCTGCGTCATCTTCATCTCCCACAAGCTGGACGAAGTCCTGGCCGTGGCGGACAGGATCACCGTTCTCCGCCACGGCGCCGTGATCGATACCGTCGACGCCGCATCGGCCAGCCGCCAGGAACTGGCCCGCATGATGGTGGGCCGCGACCTGGCATCGGCTC
Organism: Thermomicrobiales bacterium; assembly: GCA_035936535.1. Lineage (GTDB taxonomy): Bacteria > Chloroflexota > Chloroflexia > Thermomicrobiales > UBA6265 > CADCWJ01. The sequence goes on from DASYVY010000009.1 coordinate 1,909, forward strand.
TCCTGGATGAAGACGAACTGACCTCGCACCGGACCGGCGACGTGGTGCTGGCGATCAACGCGCTGACCGCCGCCAACGACAAGCGGTTGCCTGCCCTGCAGGGGGTATCGCTCGAGGTCCGCGCCGGGGAAACGCTCGGGATCGCCGGTGTCGCCGGGAATGGCCAGCGCGAGCTGGCCGAGGTCATCACCGGGTTGCGCCCGGCTCGTTCCGGTTCCGTCATGCTCGATTGGCGTGACATTACCTCGGAGCATCCGCGAGCGATCGCCCGGGCCGGAGTCGCCCACATCCCCGAAGACCGGATCGGCACCGGCCTGGTCGGATCGCTTGACCTGTCGAGCAACGCGGTCCTCCGCGCCTATCGCCAGCGCCCCATTTCCAAGGGACCATTCCTGAGTTCGCGGGCGATCGCGCGCTTTACGGACAGCCTGATCGGCTCCTACGACGTCAAGACATCCGGGCGCTCCGCCCGCCTCCGGGACCTTTCCGGGGGCAACCAGCAGAAGCTCCTGATCGCCCGCGAGCTGGCCGGGGAACCCAAGGTGATCGTGGCGGTGCATCCCACCCGAGGCGTCGACGTCGGAGCCTCCGAGGCTATCCATGACGTGCTCCGGGCTCAGCGACTGCGTGGCGCGGCAACGTTGCTCATCTCCGAGGATCTCGGCGAGTTGCTGGCGCTCTGTGACCGGATCGCGGTGCTCTACGAGGGGCGGGTGATGGGTATCGTCGCCGCGCGGGACGCCGACGCGGAAACGCTCGGCCTGATGATGGCCGGCACCTCCGCCGGGCACATCGCCGCGGTACGGGGCGCGGCGTGAGCGGAGCACCGGCAACCGGCCGCCTCTCCGGCCCGGATCGCGCCCGTGGATCGGGCTGGCGCCTGGAGCGTGTCAGCAATCCATCGACGGTAGCTCAGATCGTGGTGCCAATCGCCAGCATCGTCGCTGCCCTGGTCCTCGGAGGACTGATCATCTTCGGGGCGGGCGAGAACCCGTTGACGGTCTATCGCGAGATGGCAACCGGCGCGTTCGGCTCCCAATACCAGCTCTCGGAAACGATCGTCAAGATGACGCCCCTGCTGCTGACCGGGCTGGGCGTTGCCGTCGCCTTCCGGATGCAGCTCTGGAACATCGGGGCGGAGGGGCAGTTCTATCTCGGGGCGATCTTCGTCACCGGCGTCGCCCTGTTCGGCCTGCCCGGCGCGCTGCTCGCCGCCGGCCCCTGGGCGGTGATCCCGGTGCTGGTCCTGGCCGGGATGCTCGGCGGTGCGCTGTGGGCGGCGATCCCGGGTGTGCTGCGCGGCTATCTTGGCGTCAACGAGACGATCACGTCGCTGATGCTCAACTATGTCGCGATCCTGTTGTCGGAATGGCTGGTCCACGGTCCGTGGAAGAATCCGGTCGGCTATGGCTTCCCGGGCACGGAGTTCTTTCCGGCGGCGCCCTTCCTTCCCACCTGGGGCACGACCCGGGTGCATCTCGGACTCTTTTTCGGGCTCATCGCCGGGCTCGTGCTGTTTGTGGTCCTGCGGCGAACCCGCTGGGGATACGAGATCACCGTGACCGGGGGCAGCGAGCGCGTGGCCCGGTACGCCGGGATGGCGACCGCCCGCAACATCGTGATCGTGATGCTCGTCAGCGGGGCGCTGGCCGGGCTCGCCGGGATGGCGGAGATCACCGGGATCGGTCACTCGCTCCAGCGCGGGCTCTCGCCTGGGTACGGGTACACCGCGATCATCGTCGCCTGGCTGGGCCGGCTGAATCCGTTCGGGATCATCGTCGTCGCGTTCCTCCTGGCGGGCCTGCTTGTCGGCGGGGAGCAGCTGCAGCTCTCGCTCGGGTTGTCCTCCGCGATCGCGCCGATGCTGCAGGGGACGATCCTGTTCTTCCTCCTCGGCGGTGACCTGCTGACGCGATACCGGATCGTCCGGCGGGCCGCCACTCCGGAACCTTTCGCATGAGCGAGGTCCTGACGGTTGGGTTCCTCACATCAGTGCTGGCGGCGGCGATCGCGAGCGGGGCGGCGATCCTCTACGCGGCGATCGGCGAGACGTTCGCGGAACGTTCGGGGGTGCTCAACCTGGGCGTCGAGGGGATGATGCTGATTGGGGCGCTCTCCGGATTCGCCGTCTGCTCCTGGACCGGCTCGGCCCCGGTCGGTGCGGCCGGGGCGATCGTCGCCGGTGCCCTGATGGCCGGGATCCACGCACTCCTGACCGTCTCGTTCCGGGCCAACCAGGTCGTCAGCGGCCTAGCGTTGACCATCTTCGGCCAGGGGTTGACGGCTTACCTCGGCGCATCGCTGGTCGGTCAACCGGCGCCCGACAAGTTCAGCCGGCTGGCGATTCCGGTCCTGAGCGAGATCCCCTGGATCGGCACGATCCTGTTCCGCCAGGATATCCTGGCCTATCTCGCCTACGCCGTAGTGCCGCTGAGCTGGTGGTTCATGTTCCGGACGCGGCAGGGGCTCAACCTGCGGGCGGTCGGGGAGAACCCCGCGACGGCGGACGCGATGGGCCTCAATGTCGCGGCGCTGCGGTACCGCTACGTGATGCTCGGCGGCGCCTTCGCCGGGCTGGGTGGAGCGGTGATCTCGCTCGCGACGAATCCCGGGTGGTCGGAGAACATGACCGCCGGGCGCGGCTGGATCGCGGTCGCGCTGGTCATCTTCGGCACCTGGAATCCGGCCAGGGTCGCCATTGGCGCCCTGCTGTTCGGGGCCGTCGAAGCGGGGCAGTTCCGCCTGCAGGGCATCAACGTTCCGGTTTCGTCATTCTTCCTGAGCATGCTGCCCTACCTGTTCACGATCGTCGTGCTCGTGATCGCCACCCAGCGGAGCCGGCGGCTGCGGATCGGCCAACCGGCGGCACTGGGCCGGCCGTATGTCCGCGAGGAACGCTGACCCGCGTGGTGCATCATGGTGGAGGCAACAGACGTCCACCTGCCGAGGAGTTCTCTCAAGGCCATGACCGATCAACCCAGGAAACCCTTCGGGGAGACCTTCGAGCCCCGCGATCAGCCGCTCACCGAGCCGCAGATCGTCCCCGGCATGCCTTCCTCCGGCGATGGAGAGCCGATGACCGAGGACGGCCTCAGGCTGCGTCGCTACGACCGCCCGCGGGAGGTACCGGCACCGATCACTCCGCTGCTGGACCACGAGATGATTCGCCACGGCGAGGTCGAATCCGCCGTCGCCGGGTCCGCGCTTTCCGATGGTGCGCGGCACCTCCTTCGCGGCCTGCTCGCTGTTGGTGCGCCGGCCATGTTCGCGGGCGGCGGCGTCGGTATCGACTACGGCAGCCTGCTCAAGACCGCCGCCCGGCCCGAGTACCTGGCGGCGCATATCAGGGAAGCATCCGCCTATCTCCACGCCGAGCGGGTCAACCTACTGATTGTGCCTGGCATGTCCGGCTATCCGGTCGGCTCGATGTACTCGATCGTCTCCGGGATTCCCGCCGTGCTCCTCAAGAAGCAGAAGCACACCGCCGGCACATCGCCCGAACGTGCAGCCGGCAGCGATCCGGACAGCGCGGCGCCCCGCTATCCGGCGGGGTCATTCGTGATCCCGTCCTACACCGGCGATGGCGATGTCGTGATGAGCGCCGATCTCGACGCCTTCCAGAACATCATCGACGACATCCTGCGGCTGCAACTGGATGCCCAAGAGGATGCGGAGGAGCCGGACCTGCTCGTGCGGGTTGCCGGGGCCGACGACATCATCGACAAGGCGACGATGAGCCAGGCGGTCAGCGAGAGTGCGCTGGTCGTCGGCAAGGTGGCGATCGAGCGCTTCATCGCGCGGCACCGGGCGCGGACCGGCGACCAGCGGCGATTCCGGGACGACGTTCAGGTCGTGGCGTGGGTGACGCCCCTGATCAAGGGATACAACCGGCCACATGAGCATATGCGGCGCTGGTTCGGGATCACCCCGTTCGCCGGGCTCAACGTCACCAGCGTGCATCTCGATCCGCCAGCGATCGGGATCGACGGTCTCGGCATCGTCGGATTCGCCGCCGGGCGGCCCTGACCGCTGATCGCGCCGCCAGACGTTTCGCCCCTCCCTCAAAGTCACCCCGACGAAGGAAGAGCCTGTCCAGGCATCTGCGCCGGAGCGCAGCGTGGGGATCCCCTTGGCGCCGCGGCGCCGGTCTCTCGCGAGCAGGGAGGGAACCGGCCTCGCCCATCGACCGCACGCAATGCGCTCGTGAGGACGATCCCAATGGACGATGGCGCAGCCATCGATGGGCCGCTCCCGCGCATGGACAGTCGCGCAGCGACTGATGGGACGCTCCCGCTCAATCGCTTCGTGATTGCCTATTGGCGGATGCGGTCCTTCAATCACTTCGTGGTTACCTATTGGCGGCCACGGTGCGATGCGGTCCATTGTGATCATTCGCGGGTCGCTCCAACGCGTTCGTTGTGCGATACCGGGTGCGATGCAAACCAAAGGCGATCACCAGGATCGTCTCAACGATGCGGCTCCAACCACACCGGAGCGGACGGACGGTGTGATTATCAGTGCGCGGCCAGTCCGGGCAGTTCTCACGCAGCAAGAGAGGCCGGCGCTTGGGCGCCGGGAGATTCCTCGTCGTTGCGCTCCTCGGAATGACGGTGGCGAGGGATTGGGAGCATCAGGATCGTTGCTTCGATCTGCCGGGAAGACGTTGGCCGGAGTGCGTGGTGGTCACACGAAACGAATGGACACGCTTCGGTTAGTCCAGACGAGGGATGCGAGACACCGTCAGGCGGTCTGGAGCAGACGGGCAATGATCGCGTCGGCGGCCTCGACACTCGTCCAGTCGCCGACCTGGCCTTCGACCGCGACGAAGATGGCGATTCCGGCACTCCGCAACTGGCACACGGTCGAGCCAGCCGACAGGGTGTAAACACGGGTAATCCCGGAGGCACGGTTGGCGATATCGCATCCGGCCGGAGGCTCGATCCGTTCGAGCGCGGCGCTGCCCGCGAGGTCGGTCTCCCACTCCTGCATCATCGCGACCTGCACGTTGAGAATCGCGTCCTCGATCTGGTTGGTGGGAGCGTTCGTGGTGGAAAAGGGCAGGACGACGACGGTTGCCCGGCTGCCGAGTGGCCCGA
>DASYVY010000010.1:0-12226 GCA_035936535.1 Thermomicrobiales bacterium
GGATTGACGAGCCGGTGACCGTGTCCTACCCAAAAGGGTGAGACGCCCCCTATCCTCCGGTTTATCCGGAACTATCCCCTTCCCGAATGGCAGCCTACCCCGCCTGCCGGGGGCTTCACCCGCGGTCGCTCGTACTCTGAAACCAGCGAAACACGATCCGCTTCGCCGGGATTTAGAGAGGAACGATCAGCATGACCAAACAATCATCACCGAGGGATGTGACCCGACGACGCTTTATGGGCATCGCTGGCCTGGTCGGAGCCGGGGCAATTGGCACCGCGCTGTCACCAGACGGTGTCCGCGTCGTGCGCGAGCCGTCGACCGGGGCGCAATCCACGGATCACGATCATGCATCGGAGACACCACGCACGAACAGTAAGGCGGCGGTCGCCCAGACCTCCAGCACCGGGAAGAAGGAGCCGACTGCTGACGAGATGGATGCCATGCATGAAGCAGGCATCAAGTCCTTTCCCGCAAGGACACAGGGTCTTGGCGGGCAGCCACTCGACTTCGAGATGGACGGCGATGTCAAGGTCTACCGCCTCACCTGCGGGCTGACGAACTGGGAGTTCGCCCCCGGCGAATTCGTCGAGGCGTGGACCTACAACGGCGTGGTGCCGGGCCCGGAGATCCGGGTCACCGAAGGGGACAAGGTCCGGTTCGAGGTGACCAACGAGTTGCCCCAGAGCACGGCGGTTCACTGGCATGGGCTGGTCATCCCCAACGACCAGGATGGCGTGCCGTTCATCACCCAGCCGCCGATCAAGCCCGGCCAGACCTTCACCTACGAGTTCCAGATCCGTGACGGCAACGCTGGCACGCACATGTACCACTCGCACCACAACTCGGCGTTCCAGGTCACGATGGGCCTGCTCGGTTCCTTCATCGTCGAGCCAAGGGATCCGGCCAGCCGTCCGGCATTCGATCGCGAATACACGATCGTGCTCAACGACGGGCCGATCGGCGGGTACAGCCTCAATGGCAAAAGTTTCCCGGCCACGCAGCCGCTGACGTGCAAGCGGGGCGAGAAGGTCATGATCCGGTACATGAACGAGGGCATGATGATCCACCCGATGCACCTGCACGGGATGCCGATGACGGTCACCGCCGCCGATGGATACCTGCTGCCCCAGCCGTACATGTGTGACACCCTCAACATCGCCCCTGGTCAGCGATTCGAGACGATCGTCGATGCGACCGAGACCGGAACATGGGCGCTCCATTGCCACATTCTGAGCCATGCCGAGTCGGAGCACGGGATGTTCGGCATGGTGACCGCCCTGATCGTCGAGGCATAGGCAGAGATATCCAGGGGAGAAATTGTGATGCGCCGTACCTCGATCCTCGTTTTCGGGGTTGCCTTTGTCCTTGTCGGGTTCCTCGCGGCGGCCCACCTGCCGCTTGCGCACGCGCAGGGGCAACCGTCCACGTCCAGTCACCCGCTCGTCGGGTCCTGGCTCGTCAGCGTCAGCCTCGAAGGTCAGGCTCCGGGGACGGGCCTTCCATCGGATGTAACCAGCCTGGTCACGTACTTCGCCGATGGCAACGTTCTGGTGGCGAACGCCGGCCAGCTTCCACCCCTGCCCCCGGGCTCCGGGCTCTTCTTCACCGAAGGCCACGGGCAATGGGTGGCGACCGGAGAGCGCTCGGCGGAGGCGAGATTCGTTTCCCTCGTCCTGGACCAGACTGGGGGGCTTTCGAGCACCAATACCGCGAGTACGACCGTGGAGGTTCAGCCAGCCGGAAACGCCTACACCGGTTCCATCGCCATCGAATCGACCAGCTCGACGGGAGGTTCGATGGATGTGCAGCGGGCCAACGTCGAGGCGACGCGCATCCAGGTCTCGCCGGCCGGGACGCCCGAGAGCTGACTCGTGAGTGTCCATGACGACGGGCCGCTCAGGTTTGCGGTCGGTTTTACGGGCAGATAGCAAGGAGATCTGACATGCGCATGACGCGAAGTGGCACCTATGTCCTGACGGCACTCTCCGCGCTCCTGTTCATTTTCCTGACCTGGGCGTTCGCGGATGGGCTGTTTGCGCTCGACGGAGATGGGCTGTTTTCCCGAACGGAAGGCGAGGACACGGCGATTGCAGATGGGTCGATCTGGACCTATGTCCTGCTGGGTCTGATCATCATCGCCGGTCTCTACCAGGCGCGGCGCTTGCCGCCGGGCGGTGTCGGGGTGTGGCCAGGCCAGGACGCGGACACGCCCGGCCAGGTGCAGGACCCGACGTGGTGGCGATTGCTGTTGGGCAATGCGTACCTGGCACTCTTCTGGCTGCCGATCCGTTTCTTCGTCGGTCGGGCCTGGCTCGCCGCTGGTGAACACAAGGTGCGCTCGGAGGCATGGATGAATGGGGGGTCAGCGCTCGTTTCGGGCAACCCGGAACAACCCGGTTTCTGGGAGCGAGCGGTCCGGATGCCGCCCGACGTGCCCCGTCCAGCGATCACCTACGACTGGTTCCGGCAGTTCATCCAGTACATGATCGACAACGACTGGGCGAGCTGGTTCGCCAAGCTCGTCGCGGTGGGTGAGACGCTCGTCGGCCTCGGGCTGCTAGTTGGCGCGCTCGTCGGAATCGCCGCCTTCTTCGGTACGCTGCTCAACTTCAGCTTTCTCCTGGCCGGCACGACGAGCACCAATCCGGTCCTCTTCGGCCTGGGCGTGTTCCTTGTTCTGGCGTGGAAGGTCGCGGGTTGGTGGGGGCTCGATCGCCGGCTGCTGCCGATGCTAGGTACCCCGTGGTACCGGGGGCGTCTGCTCGGTGGCAATGCGCCAGAGCAGCAGACCGATCGGACGGTCTCGGGCGGGTATCCGTCCGCCTGATTGACCCCGCGTGCCCCGTAACCGTGGTCCTGCTGGCTCGTTCATCGCCGGCAGGACCACGCTGGAGAGACCGGTATGTACGATCGAATCCTGGTACCGCTTGATGGATCATCACTTCCCGCGGCAGCGCTCGCGGTCGCCAGTCTCGTGCCCAGCAGGCTCGCCTACCTGCTTCGGGTCGAGCAAAATGCCCCGGAGGTCAGTCACTACATCGGCCCGGACGGTCGAGAGACGCACAAGCGGATTGTCTTTCGCGAGGGTGATGAGTACCTGAAGCGAGCCGGTGATGCGTTCCGGGCACAGGGGCGGCGTGTTGAAGAGCTCCAGAGTTGGGGTGATCCGGCCGAACGCATCATCGACGCCTCGGCCGACGTTGACCTGATCGTGATGGCGACGCATGGCCGTGGGCCGGCCCGCCGTGTCCTTCACGGCAGCGTCGTGGATCGTGTCGCGCGGGAAGTGTCAGTTCCGGTCCTGCTCGTTCCGGGAGAGCATGTGCCGGACGAGCCAGCAATCAACCGGATTTTCGTACCTCTGGATGGATCCGAGCTGGCGGAGACGGCGATGCCCGTGGCCGTGACACTGGCGACTGGGCTGGACCTGCCAATCCATGGGGTCTGCGTCGTCGATCCACGAACGAGGGAGCGCTCCGGAGCAAGAGACGGACGCGCGGACGAACATGCACAGCGCACGTCCACGTTTGCCGAGCACGCCGCGCGCATATATCTCGAAGACTGCCTCCAGCGGCATGGGGGCGCGATCAGCACCACCTGCGAGGCATATACCGGAGGGGCGATCGCCGCGTTGCTCCGGGTAATCAGGCCGGACGACCTGGTCGTGATGACGACCCACGGCCACCGCGGCCTGCGCCGGCTCGTGCTTGGAAGCGTGGCGGACGGGCTGATCCGACGCGCCAGCGCTCCGGTCCTGTTGCTCCGGGAGGGCATGGTGGCTGCCGACCGTTCGTCAACCCCCCAACGAGCCGAAAGGCGACCATGAATGATGGCGAACGAGGAACCGGTCCCGATACCAATCGACCTTGTCAGCATGGCCCGCATGGAGCCGGGACGGAAACCCGTGTGGGCGCAGCAGAGCACGGACCTGAATGTCAATCTCATCTCGCTGGTGTCCGGGCAGCAGCTTGCCAGCCATGTCAACGCCGAGGTGGACGTCCTGCTTGTCGGGATCGACGGCACGGGTGCGGTGGAGATCGATTGCCGCCGGCACGATGTGCGGCCCGGCCATGCCGTCGTGATCCCCAAGGGGAGTCAGCGCTCGATGCAAAGTCATGATGAGTGGTTCACCTACCTGACCTGTCACCGCCGGCGTGCGGCACTCCAGCCGTCAGTGCCCCAGCCGGGTGACGGCGCGAGACGGCGCAAGAGTGAAGCGGGAGAGGCCGCACGTCAGCGGTGACGCGGACACCGTGTGAGTACGGGACGGGTTGGTGACGGTGGTGGCCCCGCCGGGTTGAGGCCCTGGTCCGCCCCGTGTCGGAATCCGGCGATCGACAGAGCTCATACCGCGATCCTCCGCATCAGTCGGAACCATTGTAAGAACCACCTTTAACGACAACAACGCCGTCCGACCGCGAGATCATTTCATGGGAGCGGAACAGGAGACACGAATCATGACCGCTGAAGCCGTAACCAGCGCACCCTTTCGCGTTCTGGTCCTGTGGGATAACGACGCACTCCTGATCCCGACGGTGTCCTTCGTTCGCTCAGTCACCGGCGCGGAATCCCGGCTGCTGCTCCAGCCGGTATCGTGCGGGCCAGCGGATGGCAGAGATGAAGCGGACATCCCGCGGTTCGATCGCGATGGGGTTGAGGTACTCGCACGGATCGGACAGGTAACGGATTCGGTGGACGAGATCATCGCTATCGCGGCGGGACGCACAGCCGACCTGATCGTGATGGCGACGACATGCTGCGCCGTCGGAGCGCTCGACCCTTCATGCGGTGCCGCCGCCCTGGCTCTGAATTCGCCGATTCCTGTCATGCTCCTCCGCACGCACGAGCTCGAACATGCAAGGCGCTCGTCAATCAGGCGAGTGGTGGTGCCGCTCGATGGATCCGAGCGTGCGGCTCGGGCCTTGCCGCTGGCAGGCACGCTGGCGCGGCGGCTCGGAGTCCCTGTGCGGTACGTCATGGTGATCGATCCGGCGCGGGTGGTGCCTCCCGCCTACGCGTACGATCCTCAGGCGCAGGATGACATCATCACCGACCTCCGGGCGACGGCGCACTGGGCGCTCAAGCAGGCGGAGCAGAGCATGGAAAACGAAGGCGTCGCCGCCAGTTCGTCGCTCCTGTACGGCCCGGTTTCTACCTGCATCGAGGCGGCGCTCGAGCCGGACGATGTGCTTGTGATGACGACGCACGGCACTGGCCGGGCCGCACCGAGCAGGCTTGGCAGCGTCGCGGCGAAAATGGTTGAACGTGTCACCACGCCACTGGTGATCACCTGCGTTCAACCCTAGCGCGATATCGTGGTCGCCGGGTCCGTCGTCTGCCCGTGGATCGAGCCCATCCCGCGGTCCAGCGCGCCCGGCAGGCCATGAGTGGGCGGCTCGGTGGCAGCGGCAATGGGGTCGGTTTCGGTATATCGTTTCCAGGAACACCGATCGTCGCGGTGCGTAATGCACCGCCGAAGCACGGGTGTTGAAGGGCGATGAGCGTGACGACCAGTGCCTCAGGCTCTGTTGACCTCCGAGCTTATCCCAAGAGACGACAGGAAGTGGCACGCCAATGTATGATCGCATCCTCGTTCCCCTTGATGGCTCGGAGGCATCCGAAGTCGCCCTTCGGTTTGTCCGGCACCTCACGTGCCGGAGTGTTCGGCTCCTGCGGGTGGAACCGCCGATCATCGGAGTGGAGCCGGCTGTGAGGGATCGCTTTGCGGCGCGGGTTCGCCATGAGCTCGAAGGGGTGATGGGGCAGCTCCAGGAGCTGGGCAAGGCAGGTGAGATCGAGCTGGAGGTCCGGTTCGGGGATGCGTCCGAGGAGATCATCGCCTCCGCGGCGGATGCCGACCTGGTTGCGATGGCTACCCATGGACGCGGTGCTGCGGGTCGGCTGATCTTCGGCAGCACCGCGGACCGCGTGGCCAGGCATGGGACGACGCCAACGCTCCTGATTCGCCACGAAGTTGCGGAGGACGGTCCGATAACACCGAATCGGGTAATGGTGCCACTCGACGGTTCCGAGCTGGCGGAGGTAGCCCTGCCGGAGGCCGAAAAGCTGGCCATGGTGCTTGATGCGCCCATCCTCCTTGTCCGGGCGGTCGGTGTCGACGATGTCCTGGCGACCATCCGGGCAGATCGCGCCAGAGCGGGTGACCTGTCCCGAGCCTCGGAAGGGGACGATGACTACGAGGCGGCCCGGCTGAAAACCGAGCGCACCGCCGCCGAGTATCTCGACACGACGGCCGCGGCTCTTCGGGAGCGGGGGTTAACGATCGCAACCGACGTGTTGAAGGGGACGCCCGCCTTTGTCCTGCTGTGGAAGATCGAGGCAACGGATGTCGTCGTCATGACCACGCGAGGGCTTGGCGGGTATCGGCGATGGTTGCTTGGAGGTGTCACCGAGAAGCTCGTGCGGGAGGCAGCCGGTCCCATCCTGCTGGTGCGGGGCAAGACGTGACAGGGGCGCTCCGTCCGCTCGGCGTGGCAATGGCCGGTGACGGATGGCTCGGGCTGGGAAGCGACCAGGGGGATCGGCTCGCGATCGTGACGGGGCCATGCGGCGCGCCACTCGGTTCGCTGTGGAATCCGGGACCGATCGCCAGCACCCCCGGACGCTGGCGGGCCGATGCGGGCAGGGATGTCCGCGCCGGCTGGGAACGGTCCGCCGGGTAATCCGGACGATGGACGTCGTACGTATACTAGGGTGAAGGGTTCGACATAAAGTCGGGCACTCCGGGTGACCGATGACGGGCTGAACGTACGCGGTGTCGTTCTCGCTGGAAGATCGGTGACGAGATCGCCATCGCTTTCCCGTTGACGGGTCTTTTCGGCCGTGCATACACTACCGAAAGCAACGATGCCGACGGCTGGAGTCGGTTTCCGGCGCTGATCCTCTCATCATCCAACATCGACCTGTTCAAGCACGTCGCGCCTGGCGTGCGACGATAGGGGTGGAGCAACACGTTCGATGACGCTCACGACGATTCCCCAGCGTACTTCGCTGGTGGAGCTGCTTTCCGTACCGGAAACGTCCTCGAACGCTGCCATCGAAGGCACGGCCCTTCCTGCGTCCTCGGAATGGGAGCCGAGTGTCGCCGGGGCGATATCGCACCTGGATGAGGCGCTTAGCCCGCAGATGCCATCGTCCAGTCTCGACCTCATCGCCCGGGCTGTTCGCCTGGCCTACAGCGCCCATCACGGTACCCGTCGCAAATCGGGCGAGCCGTATGTGATCCACCCGATCGAAGTCACCGCCATCCTGGCAAGGATGCAGCTCGATGCCGAGACCCTGATCGGCGGGTTGCTCCACGACGTGATCGAGGACACGAGGGTCACCTTCGAGCATCTCGAAGAGATGTTCGGCGAACGCGTCGCCAGGCTCGTCGATGGGGTCACCAAGCTGGGCCAGATTCCCTGGACCGCGGAGGCGGCCGACCGCCGGGAGCTGGCTGCCCGCGAGAAGGAACAGCAGGCGGAAAGCCTGCGCAAGATGTTCCTGGCGATGGTCGATGATATCGGCGTGGTGTTGATCAAGCTCGCCGACCGCCTGCACAACATGCGGACGCTGGAGGCGATGCCGCGCCACAAGCAGGTCCGGATCGCCCAGCAGACCATGGAGATCTACGCTCCGCTGGCCAACCGGCTGGGAATCTGGGGGGTTAAGTCCGAGCTTGAAGATCTGGCGTTCCGGTATCTCCAGCCGGAGGAGTATGCCAAGATCACCGAGGAGCTCGCCCAGCGCGGCAAGGACAGCGCCGCGTACATCGAGCAGGTCAAGCACGAGTTGACGGCACTGCTCAAGGTCGCCGGCATCCGCGCCGAGATGAACGGGCGGAAGAAGCACGTCTATTCCATCTATCGCAAGATGAACCGGAAGGGACGCCCGTTCGAGGAGATTCACGACGTCATCGGCATCCGGATCGTCGTCGAATCGGTCCAGGAGTGCTACAGCGTGCTCGGCATCATCCATAGCCGCTGGCATCCCATCCCCGGCGAGATCGACGATTACATCGCGACACCCAAGGAGAGCATGTACCAGAGCCTGCACACCGCCGTGATCGGGCCGGACGCGCATGCGCTGGAGATCCAGATCCGTACGCGGGAGATGCACCAGGTCGCCGAGTACGGGATCGCCGCCCACTGGCGTTACAAGGAGGGCGGCAAGTCCGACCAGCGCCTGGAAGCCAAGATCACCTGGCTGCGGCAGCTCATGGACTGGCGCGACGAAGTCGCGGACGCGGAGGAATTCGTCGAGTCGCTCAAGTCCGACGTGTTCCAGGACATGGTGTATTGCTTTACCCCCGCCGGCGACATCATCGAGCTACCAAATGGGGCGACGCCCGTCGACTTCGCGTACCGGATTCACACGCAGGTCGGGCACCATTGCGTCGGGGCGACGGTCAACGGGCAGATGATCCCGCTGGATTACAAGCTCCAGAACGGCCAGGTCGTCAAGGTCAGGACGAGCAAGACCGTAAGTGGGCCACGTCGCGACTGGCTCCAGGCGAATGCCGGGTATGTCAAAACGGCATCCGCCCGGGAGAAGATCCGGCAGTGGTTCCGCCGCCAAGAGCGCGACGAGAACATCGCCCAGGGTCGCGAGATTCTCGAGCGGGAGCTGCGGCGGCTTGGTCTCGAGATCAAGCTGGAGGATGTCCTGCGGCGTTTTCCACGCTACACCAAACTGGACGATTTCCTCGCCGCAATTGGCTATGGCGGGGTTTCCGCGCAGCATATCGCCAGCAAGCTCGACGAGTCCCCCAAGGACGTCTTCCTGACGTCGAGCGTCGTCAAGGCGCCAACGAGTCCCGCGCGCGTGGAGGTGATGGGCGCCGGGAACCTGCTGACCATCCAGGCCAATTGCTGCCGGCCGGTCCCCGGTGATCCGATCGTCGGCTACACGACTCGTGGTCGCGGTGTCGTCTATCACCAGCGCGGCTGTCCAAACGTCGCCAACCTGCCCGATCCGGAGCGACTGGTGCCGGTGTCCTGGGGTGCGGAGGTGCATGAGACGCATCCGGTCCCTGTCCGCGTCACCGCACTCGACCGGGTAGGCCTGTTGCGTGATGTGAGCACGTTGCTCTCCGACGAGCGGGTCAACATCATCTCCGTGCTGACACAGACGCATGACGACCGCAGCGTGACGCTCCTCCTGACCGTTGAAGTGGAAAGCGTCGGTCAGCTCAGCCGGATGATGCACCGGCTCGAAAGCCTCCGGGATGTCGTGGAGGTTCGCCGTGACGTGCCGATGGCCAGCCAGCCCGAAGCATGGGCGAGCTAGGTCTTGGCAGATGGTCCCGTCCTCTGCATCGGTGAATGCCTGATCGACCTGATTGCCGAAGGAGAAGGCGATCTCCTGAGCGCGGACCGGTTTGCCATCCGCGAAGGGGGAGCGCCGATGAATGCCGCCGTGGCACTCGCCCGGCTTGGCGTGCCGTCCGCGTTCTGCGGCGTCGTTGGCGCAGACCCCTTCGGTGAGCGGATCCGCAGGCTGCTGGACGAAGAGGGCGTCGACACCGGACCGCTCGGCGTCACCTCCGAGGCCGACACCTCGCTCGCGCTTGCCTGGCGGGACGCCCGTGGCGATGGGGCGTTCCGGATCCTGCGGATGGCCGACCGGTTGCTGTCCCCGGAACACATCGAACGTGCCGCTATCCCATCGGCGGCGGCACTCGTGGTCGGCTCCGTTGCGTTGGCGGCATCTCCGTCCCGGGCAGCGATCGAGCGTGCCCTCGCGATCGCGCGCGAGCACCGCGTGCCGGTGATCGTCGACGTCAATGTCCGGCCATCGCTGTGGCCGGACCGGGCGATGCTTCGGGCCGCGTGCGAGCCGCTGTTCGCGGCCGCGACCGTGGTGAAGATGAGCCTGGACGACGCGCGCGAGCTCTGGGGAGCATCAACACACGACGAGGCGGTGGCAGAGTTGCGGACGCGTTCCGCAAAGGTGAATGTGGTCACGGACGGCGCCCGAGGGGTCGCGATCCACGACGCGGTGAACGATACGGTGCGTCATCGGCCGGTATATGCGGTGCGGGCGATCGATCCTACCGGTGCGGGCGATGCCTTCACGGCGGCCCTGATCTCCCGGCTGATCGCGCGAAACTGGGAAAGCCCGGATCAGGACGATCTGGCATTCGCGATCGCGGCGGGGGCACTCGCGACCACCCAGCCGGGCGCGATCACCGCCCTGCCGAACGCGGAGGCGATCGCCGCCTTTCTGGCGGCGCGGACGTGACGGTGCGGCATGGGGCAGCACCCACGGCGGTGCCCCGCCAATGTTTTCCCGGTGGCGACGTGTGGATCGGTGCTCGCTGATGCCAACACTCGGCGATCCCTCCGCGTTCTCGCTCGGCCCGATCGACGTGCGCTGGTATGCCCTGTTCATCCTGGCGGGAATCCTCAGCGCGATCGGCATGAGCACCTGGCTTGCCGGGCGACGCGGTCTCGATGCCGATTTCCTGCTCGATATCGCCCCGTGGGTGGTCTTTCTCTCGATCGCCGGTGCCCGCCTGTACTACGTCCTGCTTGAGTGGGGTACCTTCCGTAACGACCCCGGAGCGGCGCTGAACATCCGCTCAGGCGGGTTGTCGATCCACGGCGCGTTGATCGTCGGGGTGATCACCGTGGTCGTCTTCTGCAGGCGGCACCGGCAACCGTTCTTCACCTGGGCGGATGTCATCCTGCCCGGCCTGGCGCTCGGGCAGGCGATCGGGCGGTGGGGTAACTGGGCCAACCAGGAGGCGTTCGGCACACCGACCGATCTGCCGTGGGCGGTGACGATCGACCCCTCCCGCCGCCCCGAGGGATATGAGCAGGTCTCGACGTTTCACCCGGCATTTCTGTACGAGTCGATCCTGAACCTGTTGAACGCGGCCCTGCTGTCGTGGCTGGTGCTCCGGTTGCCGTCGATCCGGACGCTGAGGAATGGCGATGTCGCGGCGCTCTATCTCATCAACTACGGCATCATCCGGCTCCTTATCGAGCGGATCCGGACCGACAGTCTCTACATCGGCCCGTTGCCGGCAGCCTATTGGCTGAGCTTCCTCCTGATCGGTGGCGGCATCGCGTTCCTGGTCATCGCCCGCGGCACCGCGACGGATCCTCTTGCGGAAGACCAGGAAACGGCGATCCGGTATGATTAGGTAAGCCAGACAGGGAGAATCGCGTCGGTCGTGCTGCCGCACGGTTCCGCGGGGGCCCGGGACCCCGGAAAAGCGGATCTGTCCCAGGTTCACTGACGTCGGGACAAGGTCCGAATCGTGGATATTGTCTGGTTAAGAATGCCCAGGGGCAAGGAGCGGCGTGGGTCCATGAGAGGATCGGTGCGACACGCATCACGCTCGAACAGGAGGACGGACATGCTGATACTGACCGCATACATCTGGATCGGCACGACAGCCTAGGCAAACGTCGACCTATCGATGCGGTGCCCATGACGCCGTGCGGTACCTCCCATGCTTCGGGCAGCGGCGGTATCGCGGACTACGGAAGACACCCCGCGAGGACTCCTGGGTCATGGACGCGATATCAGGAAGGACCATCGTATTTCCACTCATTCAACACCACAATCTGTTGCAACCAACGCCGGACCGGAACAGGCACTGCTCATTTCGGTCGAACAACCCGGACAGACGTGGGAGGCCGCCGACTCGCTCGATGAGCTGGCCCGGCTGGCCGAGTCGGTTGATGTCGAGGTCGTCGGGTCGGTGACCCAGAGGCTCGCGCACCCGCACCCCGCGACGTACGTCGGCAAGGGCAAGCTCGAAGAGATCAAGAGCCTGCGCGAGGAGCTCGGGTACGAGCTGGTCATGATCGATGGCGAGCTCACGCCCGCGCAGCAGCGCAACCTCGAGCGCGATCTCGATGTCATGGTCGTCGACCGGACGGCACTCATTCTCGATGTCTTCGCGCGCCGCGCGCAGACCCACGAAGGGCGGCTCCAGGTGGAGCTGGCGCAGCTGCAGTACCGGCTGCCGCGCCTGACCCGGATGTGGACTCACCTTTCGCGCCAAGGCGTCGGGGGTGTTGGTCTCCGAGGGCCGGGAGAGACCCAGCTCGAGGCCGACCGCCGAGAGGCCCAGAAGCGCATCACGTTCATCAAGGAGCAGCTGGACCAGGTACACCGCAACCGGGAGCAGTACCGGAACCGGCGCAGGACAACCCCGATCTCGGTGGTCTCGCTGGTCGGGTACACCAACGCGGGCAAGAGCACG
>DASYVY010000011.1:0-8752 GCA_035936535.1 Thermomicrobiales bacterium
CACCAGGTCCTATCCTGTTCCGCCAGACGAGAGTCGGGCAGAACGGCAAGCCGTTCACCATCTTGAAGTTTCGGTGCATGGTCGAGAACGCGGACGAGTTGTGGGCCGAACTGGTGCGGACGACCCAGGGAGCGGATGGCAAGCTGTTCAAGCTCAAGAACGATCCTCGCATGACACGATGTGGCAGCTGGCTGCGCCGGTTCAGCCTCGATGAGTTGCCGCAGTTCGTGCAGGTGCTGAAGGGCGACATGAGCCTGATCGGGCCACGGCCACCCCTGCCGCTGGAAGTGGCCAGCTACGAGCAGTGGCATCACCAGCGCCTGCTCGTCAAACCGGGAATGACCGGCCTGTGGCAGGTGAACGGGCGGAGCTCGTTGACGTTCGATGAGATGGTCCGCCTGGACCTGTACTACGCCGAAAACTGGACGCCCTGGCTTGACGCCAAGATCATGCTCCGCACGATTCCGGCAGTGATCCTGGGCCGGGGTGCCTTCTGATCCCGCCGCGGACCTCCCGGAAGCGCCTCGAATCCCCTCTCCCAAATGCGCACGTCAGTTCGATGGATCTATGGTCGCTGCTCGAAGCGGCTCGGCGATTGTGGTGGGTTGTCGGTGGGTTGGCGATCCTCTGCATGGCTGTGGGATGGCTGGTTCTTCCGCAGGCTCCATATCAGGTAACGATCCAGGCGTCGGTCATGGTTCCGGGCAATATCGAGCGACCCGGTCGGGCGGAGCGGCCGGAGCTCATGGTCCTGGACGATCTGCTACCGCTGGTCGAGTCACCGGCATTCGCGACGCTGGTCCGGGAGTCGCTGGCGCCGCTCTGGGATCAGCGCGTCAGCGTCGCGGACATCGAGAACGCGTTGTCGGGATCCCGGTACAGCCGCATCCTCTCGGTTACCGTAGCGACGTCATCGCCGGAACGATCACGCGCGATCGGTGATGCGGTGAATACAGCTCTTCCCCAGGCCGTGCTGCGGTTTCTCGTTGCGCCAGGTGACGCCGAGCCTGCGGTGAGGATCATCGATCCTGGGGGAACTCCCGAGCAGCCGCTGCTTCGTCGCTGGCTGGCGATCGGGGTAATCGGAATGTTTGCGGCATTCGCCGCAGTCAGCGTTATCTGGTTTCGTGAGGCGACGGCCGTATCGCGAGCGCGGAACCCAGGCGGTCATCCGGCTAGCAGGGCATCCCTGCCAGCGAAGAAGTCCGCGAGATAAGGGCGGCTTCGCAGATCGTCCAGGTCGGCACGGATTACGGCGTCCGGCTCGACGCCCGCGAGGGTGCAGGCTCGCGCAACCGATGCCATGGTCTCGTGCGCGAGCTCGGGCAGATCCGGTGTCGCCTCACGTGTCCACGTGTCGGCAAGTCGACGGATCAAGGTCGCGGTTGTGGGGACCGGTGCCACGTCGTGAGCCGACAGCGATACCAGGGCCCGATCTGGTCGCACATCGTCCCACGAGACACCGTCCCTGATGCACCGCAGAACCGTCCAGTAGCAGACCTGCCCGGCTTCGAGGAGCACGTCGGTCTCGACATCCTGATGGCGATGGCTGCGGTCCAGCGCACCGGCCAACTCCCGCAGCTCATCGGCGATGCGCGAGGTCACGCGATCATCCTCGGCGTGCAGCAGCCTGGAAGTCGCGGAATGCTCCTTGTGACCCGCGTTGGCGAGCTCGTGGTAGGCACTCCACCAGAGCCGCGTCAGGGCGGCGATGCCACCGGCTTGGCCGTAGACGTCTGCCGGATCGAACCAGCGGTCGCGGATGGTCGACAGCGTGTTGTCGGCCTCGAGCCGGCGATAGAAGCAGGTGGGATACCCATCGTGGCAGACCGCGCCGATCTGCTCGACCTCGATCAGGAGCGAGTTGAGGTCGCAGTTGACGAAGATCTGGTGGACCTTCTGCACGTGACCGGACGTTTCCCCCTTGAGCCAGATCCTGCCGCGACTCCGGCTCCAGTAATGAACCAGCCCAGTGTCACGCGTTCTGGCCAACGCGTCCACGTTCATGAATGCAACCATCAGGATGGCGCCGCTGGTCGCATCGGCGGTCACCACCGGAACGAGCCCATTAGCGTCAAACGTGAGGGGAAGTGTTCCGGTCATGGCGTGGTCGCCGTTCCCGGACGGACGGGGAGCCCGCTTCCCCTGAGGTGATCCTTGACGTCCCTGACGCGCATCGTGCCGAAGTGAAACAGGGACGCGGCCAGCACGGCGTCGGCGCGTCTCGGCTGCAGTGCCTCACTGAAGTGGTCTAGGGTGCCGGCCCCACCCGAGGCAATTACGGGGACATTGACAGCCGCCGAGACGGCTTCGAGCAAGGGAAGGTCGTAGCCAGCGAGGGTGCCATCGCGATCCATGCTGGTGAGCAGGATCTCGCCCGCACCCCGCTGCTCGGCCTCGGTCGCCCAGGCAACGACATCCAGGCCGGCGGAGCGGCGTCCACCGTGTGTATGGACCTCCCATCGATCAGTCACCGGGTTGCGGCGGGCATCAATGGCGACCACGATACACTGTCGTCCGAAGATATTCGCCCCTTCGGTGATGAGGTCCGGGCGGGCAATGGCAGCGGTGTTGAGCGAGATCTTGTCCGCGCCGGAGCTGAGCAGCGCCCGGATATTCTCCACGGTCCGGATACCGCCTCCCACAGTGAGGGGGATGAACACCTGATCGGCTGTTCGGCGAACCACATCGATCATCGTGCCTCGGCTGTCCGAACTTGCGGTGATGTCGAGGAATACCAACTCATCGGCACCTTCGCGATTGTAGATTGCCGCCATTTCCACTGGATCGCCCGCATCGCGCAGATTGACGAACTCCACGCCCTTGACGACACGTCCCGCGGTAACGTCCAGGCAGGGTATGACTCGAACGGTGAGGTTGCTGGTGGCCGTGATCATGGCTGCACTTCCGATCTCGTAGCGATGGCGATTGCATCGGGCAGGGCGAGGCGGCGATGGTAGAGCGCGGCACCGATGATCGCGCCAGCGGCACCGGCCTCCCGGACCCGCAGCACATCGCTGAGGGAGGCGATGCCACCGGAGGCGATGACCTGACCTGGAAAGCGATCGATCATCGTAGTCAGTTCCTCGATGTTCGGCCCTTGCAGGCGTCCATCCCGTTGAATGTCCGTATAGATCAGATGCGACAGCCCGCGGGCGCCATAGTGCTCGGCAAGGTCCGTAGCAGCAATCTCGGTCTGCTCGGTCCAGCCGCTCGCGGCTAGCTTTCCATTGCGGGCATCCATCCCGACGGCGATGGCGGCGCCGAACTCCCGGAGCGCCTGCACGACGACCTCGCGATCGTGAATCGCGGCGGATCCGATGACGACACGGTCCACACCATTTTCCCGAGCCGATCGCACATCCGCCAGCGAACGGATGCCGCCACCGAGCTGGATCCGTGCGGACACCGCTGCCCGAATGCTCCGGATCACCTGAGTATTTCTCTGCACACCCTCCCGGGCGCCGTCCAGATCGACGATATGGATCCATTCCGCACCGAGGCTCTCCCAGCGCCGGGCGGCATCCACGGGGTCGGCATCGAACTCGGTTTCCCGATTGAAGTCACCCTCGACGAGTCGAACAGCCTTGCCGCCACGGATGTCGATGGCGGGGTAGATGATCATCCGCTGCACCGTTTCACGAAATGGTCCGCACCTCTCGTTGCGAAGGCAATCACTGTTTCCATTCAACCCAAAGGTTGATGAGACGGAGCCCTTCCTCGCCACTTTTCTCGGGGTGGAACTGGAAGCCCCAGACGTTGTCGCGACTAACGATGCTCGGAAACCGCACTCCATATTCTGTCTCGGCCAGGATATGTGCCGGATCGGCCGGATAGACGATGTAGGAGTGAACAAAGTAGTAGTACGTCGACGGGAGGCTGGAAAGAGGAGAATCATCACGGAAGGTCGCGATGTTCCAGCCCATCTGGGGAACCTTGACGGTGGGGGGCAACGAGCGCACATTGCCGGTGAGCAATCCCAGGCCGGTTGTCGGTCCTTCCTGCTGATCCTCGAACAGGAGCTGCATGCCGAGGCAGACCCCAAGCACCGGTTTCCCCTGGTCCGCGACGGCGGTGACGGCTTCCGCGAGTCCTGACTCCTTGAGACGCGTCATCGCGGCGGAGGCGTTTCCCACTCCCGGCAGGACCACCCTGTCCGCACGCGTGACATCCTCTGGGTCGCTTGTAATCTGTGTCTCCGCTCCGGCGGCCTGGATTGCGCGCTGGATCGAGCGCAGGTTGCCTGCGCCGTAGTCGACGATCGCGATCATCCCAGCATGCCTTTCGTCGAGGGAATGGAAGTCGGCGGACCGGAGATCGCGAATGCACCGCGCATCGCCACGGCTCCGGCCTTGAAGATGGCCTCTGCCGCATGATGGGCATTGCGCGCCCGCAGAAGATCGATATGCATGGTGAACCCGGCATTCATGGCAAGCGCACGCCAGAACTCCTCGACGAGACTGGCCGCGAAATCCCGGCCAATGATCGGCTCCGGCATGTCGCCGGTGAACTGCAGAAACGGCCTGCCGGAGCAATCGATGACCACCCTGGCGAGGGCTTCATCGAGCGGAGCGTATGCGAAACCATACCTGGCGATGCCAGCGCGGTCACCCAGGGCGATCTTGAGCGCCTGACCGATGACGATCCCGACGTCCTCGACGGTGTGATGCGGATCCATGTCGGAGTCGCCCGCAGCGACGACAGTAAGGCCGAGGCGGCCGTGCCGACCCAGGGCATCGAGCATGTGGTCCAGGAACGGCACGCCGGTTCGCGCGTCCACGCTCCCCGTCGAGTCCAGGCCAACCGTCACGTCGATCGACGTCTCACCGGTTTGTCTTGATATGGTGCTTTGGCGGATTGGGTCTGTCTTGCTGTTCATTTGGAGGGTCCAGTTTCAGATCGACGATGAGGAGGGCAGCCTTCAGGACGCTCGCGATGCCGGTTCGCGCTCAGATGCGAACCCGAGCGCTGCCCCGAGATGATGCAGGAACGCATCGTTCTGCTCCGGGGTGCCGACGCTCACGCGGAGGCAGTCCCGCAGGCCAAGGTCCCGATCGGGAAAGCCGCGCACGAACACCTTGTTCTCCGCGAGCGTACGATGCACCTCCGCCGCATCCTCGACCGGGAGCCGCAGCAGCACGAAGTTCGCCGCGGAATCGTACGCTTCAACCCCCGGCATTGCATTGAGCGTGCGCCGGAGACGATCCCTCTCGCTGACGAGCAGGGACACATTGTCGCGAAGATGGTCGACATCATCGATCGACGCGATGGCGACTTCGGCCGCGATTGCTGACAGGTTGCAGAAGGCCGGCGAGGCACGCCTGGCCCAGGGGAGCAAGGCAACGGGAAAGACGCCGTAGCCGACGCGGTATCCCGCAAGTCCAGCGAACTTGCTCATCGTCCGGAAGAGGATCACGTTGGGGTATCGGTCAGCGATCTCCAGATGACTGGTGCCGCTGAACTCGGCGTAGGCCTCGTCGATCGCGACCACACATGGCGCTCGTGAGACGATACGCTCGATGGTGTCGAGGTCGTACATCGTGCCGGTCGGGTTGTTGGGGTTGCAGAGGATGACCAGCTTGGTGCGGTCGGTGATGCTCTCCACAATGCCGTCTTCATCCAATGCGAATCGGGGCGCCGGGCCCAGCGGGACATTGACGACGGCCGCGCCGTGCAGGCTGAAGAGGGAGCGGTACACGCCGAATGTCGGGTCGGAGATGATCACCTGGTCACCGGGGTCGATCAGCGTGACCGCGGTGGTCGTGAAGACGTCATCGAGGCCGGCACCGGCGATGATGCGATCCGGTGTGGTCCCGATGTAGGCCGCCAGCGCGTTTATTAGCCGCGTCTGGCTGAAGTCCGGGTAGCGGTTTCCCGAGCGAAAGGCGTCATAGACCGCCTGGGCTTTCGGAGACAACCCAAAGGGTGACTCGTTCCAGTCGAGCCGAACCGCTTCGCGGTCCAGTGCGGACGAGGCTCCGGGGGCGTACGACCTCACCGGTCGGATGTGTGACCGTACCATTTTCTCGGGAGAGAACGTCATGGTCATTGCGAATTGTCCAGCATCAGAGCATCAGCTTGTCGAGCGCGGAAACCAGGATCTCGCTGGCTCCTGCCTCTCGAAGCTGTTCGATCTTTTCCCAGAACAGGTCTTCCTCGATTGCCGCGTGAACGGCGACCCAGCCGGACTCGTCCAGTTTCACGACCGTCGGCGCCTTGAGCCCCGGGAGCACCGCCCGGATCCGCGGGAGGCTGGCTTCGGGCGCATTCATCATCACGTACTTGAACCGCCGTGCCGCTTCGACGGCACGCATGCGCAGGAGCAGGCGATCGATCTGTTCCCGCCGTGCTGGATCGTGCAGCGATGCGGGATTGGCAATCAGGACAGCTTCTGACTCGAGGATCGTGTGGATAGGCCTCAGATCATTGAGATGGAGGGACGATCCGGTCGCTGTGAGCTCCACGATCGCATCCGCGAGCCCGAGCGCCGGCGCGACCTCCACCGATCCGCTGATGGTGATGATCTCGGGTTTGCCACCGAGCGAATCGAAGAACGTGCTGGCTGACCGGGGATAGGACGTGGCGATCCTTGCATCGAACAGCTGCTCCGGCGAGGTAATGTCGGATTCCCGCGGCACGGCGACAACGAGGGTGCAGTAGCCGAATCCGAGCGCCAGAAGCTCTTCGACCTCGATGCCCTGCTCGTGAACCAGATTGCGACCGACGATTCCCAGATCGACCGTTTCCAGTCCGACATAATCCGGGATGTCGTCATCCCGGGCATAGAGGATCGAGAGAGGGAAGTTGCGAGCCTTGGAGAAGAGCCGCTGTCCATAGCTTTCGAACTCAAGCCCGATATGGCGCAGAAGGTCGAGCGAATGATCGGTCAGCCGGCCCGAACGCTGGATAGCCAATTTGACCTGGTTCTCGCCATCGATTAGGGAACGTGAGGCATTCATGAAGCGTGTCGTCTCGCTCGCGTATTGCTTGGTGCTCCGCACCAGTGAGGGTCACTTGTCTGGGGAGGCGCGACCGGGACGCGGCCGCCTGCATGTCTTGTACCATGCCCTATCGCCGCGACACAACCGGGAATGGCCGGCGCCTAATCCGCCGGCAGGGACACCAGCCTATCGACGTGGTCGATCAGACATGTCCCCCGGTGGATGCACCGTCAGATCGAGCGCCACCCAGAGCAGTACCGCGATGGGGTAGAAGACGAGTGGCAGCGCGACGGCGAGGGAGATCCCGTACAGCTGCATCTGCAGCACGCTCATATCCGTCCCGGCAATCATCCAGATCACGATCGCTACCGTCAGCAGTTCCGTTGAGATCAGGTTGACGGCGTAGGACCCCAGAAAATAGCCGTCTTCGTATGCATAAAGAGTGTTACAAGCGGGGCATCGCTCCTTGAGCGTGAACCAACCGTCGAAGATCCCGCTGGCGCCGCAGTAGGGGCAGTGACGTCGAAGCGCGCGGCTGCTGGCGGCGAACAATCGCCCGCCAGCCGAACTGGGGAGCGTGATGGGGCGGGATGGTGCTGTGTTGGGATTGGCCATGAGCAGCGATTTCCCTCGACGTTCGAACAGGTTCCAAACATGGTACAGTGCGGCCGTCTTTGGACGAACCCGATTCCCGGCTTCCGGGATGCTGCGATCATGCCGCGTTTTCCTGGCTCGGATTCCAGGGGACATAGCGACCCTTGTGCCCGGAATCGCACATACGACCGAGGTGACATCACGTGCTGGCGAAGGTCCTGAGTTGTGCCGTCGTGGGACTGGACGGGGTCTTGATCGAAGTCGAGGTCGATGTAGGAACCGGGCAGCCGGGCATGGTGCTGGTCGGGCTGCCCGACGCGGCGGTGCAGGAAAGCCGGGAACGAGTTCGAGCCGCGATCCGGAACTCCGGTGGCAAGTTCCCGCACGGACGGGTGACCGTCAACCTGGCACCGGCGGACCTGAAGAAGGCCGGGCCAACCTACGACCTTCCGATCGCGATCGGGATTCTCCTGGGGTCCAATCAGATCGCTGGAGACCTCTCCGATGCGTTGATCGTCGGGGAGTTATCGCTGGATGGAATCGTCCGGCACACCCCAGGCATAATCAGCATGGTCTCCCGGGCGGCGGAACGAGGGCTGGTGCGCGCATTCGTCCCGGAAAGCGATGCGCGGGAAGCGGCCCTGGTGAACGGGGTGACAGTCTATCCGGTGCGGACGCTGGCCGATCTTGTGAATCACCTGACGGGTGATGTGCCGGTTGCCCCGGTCGAGCCCGGATCGGGTGCCGATCATGCGCCGTTCTCGTCGACCGCGACGGACTTTGCCGATGTGCGCGGCCAGGAGCATGTCAAGCGCGGGCTGGAAGTGGCCGCCGCCGGGGCGCACAACCTGGTCATGTATGAGACGTAGCGCCCGCATCAGCTTTACGCGAACCACCGTGTCGGTGGTTGACTCGACCCCGCTCGCCGCTGACTAGGGGTGCGGCCGCCTATACTGTCCGTACATTGGAACCACCCCGCGCCGTTGGAGCGGCCGGGGTGGATGGCAACCGACTAGTCAGGAGTCGATTACATGGTCATCCTACCCGCGTCAGACACCCAACGACGAGTGCACCGGCGCCGGCTGACCTTAGACCTCTTCACCCGTCACGGTCCATTCTGGGAGGAGATCAGTCTCCTTCGTGAGAAGTGGCATGTCACCCCCGTGGTTCAGGTGCCCCCGGAACCTAACTTTCATGCCGAACTCATCGGGCTGCTG
>DASYVY010000012.1:0-1511 GCA_035936535.1 Thermomicrobiales bacterium
CTGCCGGACCTCGCAGTCTTCCCGGGTGTCCCACTGGAACGCGTCGTAGTCGGTTCCGGTATCCGTGCAGTGTGTTGGTAACTCCAAAGTGCCTTCTTCCATGGTTGCCCATGCTATCGCATGATGGGAGAGGTTACAACAGGGAACCGGCAGGCAAAACGGTAACCTGCCTACTGGTATCCCGACACCGGTTGAGTTGCGTCAAGGAGCGTCTTCGTGTCTACCGGCCATCCCCCTGCTGTCGAGCGGCATGCCTCCATGAGCAGGCATGCCTGGGGCGTGCTGCTTGTGCTGTGCGCCGTTATCTTCCTGGAGGGTCTGGATGTCTCGATGATGGGCGTCACCCTGCCTGCGATCCAGAGCGAGCTGGGTATGTCCGTCGGCTCGCTGCAATGGGTGATGAGTGCCTATGTGCTTGGCTATGGCGGATTCACGATGCTGGGAGGGCGGGCCGCGGACTTGCTTGGACGGCGGCGAATGTTCCTGTTCTGGCTTGGGGTCTTCCTCGTCTTTTCCGGTCTCGGCGGGTTGGCGACCGAAGGGTGGGTCCTCATCCTGGCCCGGTTTGTGACCGGGGTAAGCGCCGGGTTCCTGACACCGGCCGGTCTCTCCATCATCACCACCGGCTTTCCCGAGGGCCGGGAACGGAACAGGGCGCTTCTGGTCTATGCGGGGACGGCGGCGGCCGGATTCTCACTCGGGCTCGTCGTTGGCGGCCTGCTCACGGAGATCGACTGGCGATGGGTCTTCTTCGCGCCGGTCCTGCTCGCCTCTGGAGTCATGGTCGCGGCGATCCGCCTGATCCCGCATGATGACGCACCGGCACGCGCAACCTCGACCTTCGACCTGGGGGGCGCCATGACCCTGACGGCGGCGATGCTCCTTTTCGTGTTCTCGGTGGTCGAGGCGACGGAGGTGCGATGGGAACAGAGCGCCGGCACGCTGATCATCAGCGCCGCGCTGCTCGCCGCGTTCGTGACGATCGAGCGACGGTCGGCCGCACCACTGATCCGCCTCGGCATCCTCCGCTCGCGGACACTCGTTCGCGTGAATCTGAGCGCGATGCTGTTCATCGGCTCGTTCAGTGGGTTCCAGTTCATCGCCGTCCAGTACCTGCAGAACGTGCGCGGCTGGTCGGCGATTGAGACCGGACTCGCCTTGCTGGTGGCCGGGATCGACGCGATCCTCGCCCCGACCCTCACGCCACGACTGGTGAACCGGTTCGGCGTCGCTCGCGTGATCCTTGCCGGGGCCTTGATCGGTGCCGCCGGGTACGCCCTGTTCCTGCCGATCGACCTTGATTCGCCGTACGCGACCGCGATGTTCCCGACGATGATCCTGACCGGCATCGCGTTCGCCCTGACCTATGGGCCGCTCACGATCGCCGCCACGGACGGCATCGCCGGCGCCGAGCAGGGGCTCGCCAGCGGGCTTCTCAATACGTCGATCCAGTTCGGTACCGCCCTTGGGATCGCGGTCATGACCGCCGTCCACATCGCCGCGCTCGGATC
>DASYVY010000013.1:0-3525 GCA_035936535.1 Thermomicrobiales bacterium
TTCTCCAGCACGGACTGGTACAGCAGCACTTCAACGTATCGTGGGAGAAGGGCGTTGAGCACGGTTGGCGCGCTGGGTTCGAAGATGTAGTCGTCCGCGTTCGCGGTTTCGCTCTCCGGTCGCACGATCGGCAACAACTGCACGACCGTCGGCCGCTGCGTCAGGGTGTTGACGAACTGCGGATAGATGATGTGGACCGCATCGACATTGCCATCCAGGAATTCCTGAATCGCGATCTGGGCGATCGGGCGGACTTCATCGAGCGTTGGCCGGTCCCCGAGGCGAATGAACTCGGCGATCACGTTCTGGTTGGTCCGGACAAGGAAGTCACGCCCTTTTTTCCCGACCGCGATGAACGCCGGCGCTCCGTCCCCGGACTCCTCGCGGATATACCGGGTCGCCCGGCGCAGGATGTTGGTATTGAGTGCGCCGTTGAGCCCCCGGTCAGGCGTAATCAGGATCACGGCGGTCCGAGTCATCTCGCGCTGGGCGAGGAGCGGAAACGCCTGCAACTGGTCCGCATCCAGTTGCAGCGAGGCCAGGTCGCCAAGCACCTCGCGCAGTCGCTCGCTGTAGGGTCGCCCACTCGTCACCCGATCCTGGGCACGCCGCATCTTCGACGCGGCGACCATCTCCATGGCCCGGGTGATTTGGGACATGTTCTTGACACTGCGAACCCGGCGGCGAATCTCACGTGTGCTTGGCACTTCGGCCCATCCTCTCGAATCGATCGACCGGCTGCGGATCCTTGCGCACTGGCTAGCGAGCTACGGTCCCGGCCGCAACCGGTGCCTGATCCTCGGTGTAGGTGTGCGTCGACTTGAAGTCCCTCGTGGCCTTCGTCAGTGCTTCGACGAGGTCATCGCTGAGGGCTTTCTCGTTACGGATACGATCGAGCAGGTCCTGGTGGGACGTCCGCATCGTTTCGAGCAGGTCGCGCTCGAAGTTCCGCACCTGCTCCACCGGGACATCATCAAGCATGCCCGCCGAACCGGCCCACAGGATCACGACCTGCTCCTCGACGGGGAGCGGGCTGTACTGAGACTGCTTGAGCACCTCGGTCATGCGCTGGCCGCGCTCGATCTGGCGCCGGGTCGAAGCGTCGAGATCCGAGGTTCCGAACTGCGCGAATGCGGCCAGCGAGCGGTAGTTCGCCATGTCCAGCCGCAGACCACCGGCGACAGTCCGCATGGCCTTGATCTGGGCGGCGCCACCGACCCGGGAGACGGAGAGACCGGTGTTGATGGCCGGCCGGATACCCGCGTAGAACAGGTCCGTCTCCAGGAAGATCTGACCGTCCGTAATCGAGATCACGTTGGTCGGGATGTAGGCCGAGATATCACCGGCCTGCGTCTCAATGAACGGCAGCGACGTCAGCGATCCGCCACCGAGCTCATCGCTCAGGCGAGCCGCTCGCTCCAGAAGGCGCGAGTGCAGGTAGAAGACATCGCCGGGGAACGCCTCACGGCCTGGCGGGCGCCGGACCAGCAGCGATACCTGCCGGTATGCCTGTGCGTGCTTGGTGAGATCGTCATAGACGATCAGCGCGTCGCGGCCGGATTCCATGAACTCCTCGCCCATGGCTGTTCCGGCGAACGGCGCGATGTACTGCAAGGGTGCCGGATCGGAGGCAGATGCGACCACGACAATCGTGTGATCCAACGCCCCATGCTCTTCCAGCGTACGCACGATCTGGGCGACCTGGGCCCGCTTCTGGCCAATCGCGACATAGATGCACAGAACACCGGAATCCCGCTGGTTGATGATCGCGTCGATTCCGATCGTGGACTTGCCGGTCTGCCGGTCACCCAGGATCAGCTGCCGCTGGCCCCGGCCGATCGCGGTCATCGCGTCGATCGCCTTGATCCCCGTCTGAAGGGCGGTATCGACGTCCTGGCGCTTCACCACGCCCGGCGCGATGCGCTCGATCTCGCGCGTCTTGTCGGTATGGATTGGACCCTTGCCGTCGATCGGCTGACCAAGCGCATTGACCACCCGGCCCAGCAACGCATCGCCCACCGGGACCGAAGCGACAGCGCCGGTGGTCCGGACCTCGTCGCCTTCCTCGATGTCCGTGTATTCACCCATGACGATGACCGACACGGTGTCCTCTTCGAGATTGAGGACGAGTCCGAGCGTACCGGTCTTGGTGAATTCGACCAGCTCACTCTGCATCGCCTGGCTCAGGCCATACACCGAGGCGACACCGTCACCGACGCTGGTAACCTGGCCGACGTTTGTAACAGTGGCCTGATCGGAGAATCCCTGGATCTGCTGCTTGAGCAGATCGCTGATTTCGGTCGCACGTACCGCCATGATCGCTCCATTCTTTGGTGGCCCCAGAGCCGCACCATGCGGTCCTGAACCTTGCCATGAAACACGTGCTCCAGCGACGTTTCAAAGATACGCTCTGTCAATGGTGCACCAAACGCCGCTCGACGCGCTTTGTCACATTATGATCTATCGCTCGATCAAGAGTCCCTTGCGTACCTTCATCTTGGTGACACGGCATCGTTGTCAGTGCCGGGCGATCGATCGCGCCTCCGCATGGTCAGGCGGCCACAAGCCGCGTCCTGAGACGGCGTAATTGCTGGAGGACACTGGCGTCGATCACCTGGTCGCCCGCCCGCGCCACGAATCCCCCGATAATTTCCGGATCGGTATGCAGCCTCAGCTCGATGTCCTTGCCGAGCAAACGAGACAGCTCGCGCTTGACAAGGTCCTTTCCGGCGTCATTGAGGGCGTCTGCGGTGGTGACATCGACGAGGGCGATCCCACGCTCGGCAAGGACCGCTTCATCGAAGCGACGAACGATCTCCGGAATCAGGTCGACCTTCCGTCGCTCGATCAGCATGTGGAGAAGGTTACGAACCTCGGGTTCCGCATCCTGGAGCACGGCATCCACGGCACGAACCTTGGCCGAGCTTTGGATGCTGGGATTCTCAAGGTAGGTACGGACCTCCTCATCGCTCACGAGGGAATCGAGCTTCGCGAGGTCACGTTGCCACGTATCGAACGAGCCTTTTTCGCGGGCCAGCTCGACCACTGCCTGCACGTAGCGTTTTGCAGAACCGCTCGCCATGCCGTTTACCTCAGATCTTTACCCGCCGGTTCAGAGCACATGGCGGGAAACCCGGAATGCCCTGCGATCCAACGTCTGGGCTCTTAGTTCCGCGGCAACTGGGACGCTTCGGCCAGGGACTCCTCGATCAACCGGCTCTGCGCCTGCGGGTCGAGTTCTTTCCTGATGATCCGTCCGGCCGCCATAACCGCGAGATTGCCAACTTCCTGCCGGAGCTGCTGTCGTGCCTGGTCAGTCTCCTGGCGCAAGGCGTCCTGCGCTCGCGTCAGGTACGTCTCCGCCTGGGCATTGGCCTCCTCGCGAGCCCGCGTGATCATCTGCTCACTGTTCTGGCGAGCAGTGGTCAGGATCTCCTGCGCTTCACGGCGAGCCTGCAGCAGCACCTCTTCGTTGCGGGATTGCGTGGCTCTCAGCTCCGCCTGCATCCGCTCGGCGGCGGCCAT
>DASYVY010000014.1:0-4431 GCA_035936535.1 Thermomicrobiales bacterium
GGGATATACCGTCACCGGCTCCGATGTCGCCCGGTCGGAGCAGACGCGGGCGCTCGAGGAGCGGGGTGTCGCGCTTGTTACCGGACATGCCGATCCAACGCTTGCAAGTGCCGCCGATGTGGTCGTTAGCACCCGGCGCGCCGAAGATCAGGCGGAGGTCGAGCTCTCGGCCGCACGTGAGCATGGCGCAATGGTCGTGAAGCGCGGCCAACTGCTCGGCATGATCGCCAATTCGAAGCGGTGCATCGCAGTTGCCGGTACCCACGGCAAGTCGACGACCAGCGGGATGGTGACGCATGCGCTCGCCGCGCTGGGCGCGGATCCGACTTATGCGATCGGCGCGGTGATCCCCTCGCTGGGAGGGACGACTGGCGCGGGATCCGGACCGTTCATGACGGTTGAGGCCGACGAGTTCGATCGCTCGTTTCTCTGGTTGCGACCGGAGGTGGCGATTATCACCTCCGTCAGCTTCGACCATCCCGACATCTATGCCTCCCGGGAGGACTACGACGATGCGTTCCGGACGTTCGCGGAGGGCATCGTGCCCGGTGGAACGCTGGTGATCGCCGGTGACGATCCCGGTACAACCCGTGTGCTCGATCTCCTGAACGTCAAACAGGGCCTGGCCATTGACGTGGTGACCTTTGGCGCTCGGGATGCAGATCATTGGACGCTTGAGTGGAAAGATCGCAGTTGCACGTTCGTCGACCCTGCCGGGGAGCGGTATGCCGCACATCTCGCGGTGCCGGGCAACCACAACGCGCGAAACGCGATCGCCGCGACCGCGGCACTCGCTCGTCTAGGGTTCGATACCCGCCAGGTGATCGCGGCGCTTGAAACGTTCACCGGAGTCGGTCGCCGGTTCGAGCACAAGGGTACGATCGACGGCATAGATGTCGTAGACGACTACGCGCACCATCCCGATGAGATTGCGGCGGTATTGGCCGCCGCTCGCCATACGTTTCCCGGCCGCCGGATCGTTGCGGTGCATCAGCCTCATACCTTCAGCCGAACCAGGGCACTGCTCGAGGAGTTCGCTGCCTCGCTGGACCGGGCCGACCAGATCATCCTGCTCGACATCTACCCGTCAGGAGAGTGGGACACTCTTGGCGTGTCATCCGCGGACATCCTACGGCGATTGCGCACCCCGTCGCACGCCGCGGCGGGACCGGAGGACGCCGCCCGGATCACCGCCGGTATCGTGAGGCCGGGGGACGTCGTGCTGACCCTTGGGGCAGGAGACATCACCCGCACCGGCACGTTGCTGATCGAAACGCTCTCGCGACGGCAATCCCGGGCGGCGTCGGACCAGGTGACTGCCCCGTCGGGCGGAGCGACGGCGAATGCCCGCCCGCGCCGGACCGCGACACCGTCCTTTGCGGTGCAGGGAGCGCCGGGCCTGCGGGTGCTGGAAGGCGCGTCGATGGCGATGTATACGACCATGCGCCTCGGCGGCAACGCCGACTACCTGGTCCGGGCCCAGACCCCGGATCAACTTGTCTCAGCCGTTCGGTGGGCCAAAACGGAGGGCCTGCCAATCACCGTGATCGGCGGCGGCAGCAACCTGCTGGTCAGCGACGCGGGAATCCGCGGTGCGGTTGTGGTGGTACGAACTCCGGGCGATCGTTCCAGCGAGCTTCTGGAAACCGACGATCATGGTGATCGGGTGCGCGTCTCTGTGGCAGCGCAAGCGCCGCTGTCCTGGGTGGGACGGCATTGTGCCGAGCAGGGGTGGTCGGGTATGGACTGGGGCGTCGGCCTTCCAGGGCAGATTGGCGGCGCCACGGTGAACAACGCGGGTGCGCACGGAACCGAACTCAAGGACCACCTGATCGCGATAGACATCCTGACGGACGCTGGCGACATCGAGCGCAAGCCTGCTGCCTGGCTCGATCCCAGCTATCGCATGACGAAGATCAAGGGCGCGCCTCGCCCGCGTCCATGGGTGATCCTGCGGTCGGTCTTCGACCTGCCCAAGGATGATCCCGAAAAGCTGATCGCCCTGGCTGACGACCACGCCGCGTTCCGAAAGCGAACGCAGCCAACAGGCGCCTGTTCCGGCTCGACGTTCGCCAATCCGCCCGGCGACTTCGCGGGGCGCCTGCTCGAAGCGGCCGGGCTCAAGGGATACACGATTGGGTCGATGCAGTTTTCTCCGAAGCACGCCAACTGGGTGGTCAATACCGGAGGGGGCACTGCCGCCGACGCGTGGGAGCTTATTCAGTTCGCCCGTCGCACCGTGCGCGATCGGTTCGGCATCGACCTGCGACCGGAGATCGAGCGGGTCGGTGAAGGGGTGGAGCATGGCCCGGGCCACTGATTCCGCCGGGTATTCCGCGTACTCGTACTAACGACACGAAACGAGTTGCCTTGATGACCGTAGACTCCCATCACGATTCCAGAATCCGTGTGGCCCTGCTGTTCGGGGGCAAGTCGGCCGAGCATGACGTGTCGCTACGTTCCGCCCAGACCATCATGGGAGCCTTCGATCCCGGCCGGTACGATGTGGTCCCGATCGGGATAACCCGGCAAGGACGCTGGTTGTCTGGCGGTGACCCAATGGCGGCGCTGACGGCTGCCTCCCCGATGTTCCATCTGGGCGAGGGCGAGCAGGCTTCCGATACGAGTCTCGATGAGGAGGCGACATCTGCGCTGGCGGTTGCGTCCGGATCGGATGCGTCGCTCGCCATTCCGCCCAGCATGACGCAAAACATCGACGTGGTGTTCCCGGCACTCCACGGCCCGATGGGGGAGGACGGCACCCTCCAGGGCATGCTCGAGCTGGCCGGAGTGCCATACGTCGGTGCTGGTGTGCTCGGCTCCTCCGTGGCGATGGACAAGGCGATGACCAAGACGGTCCTGACGCAGGCCGGTCTTCCCCAGCTGCCATGGCGGATGGTGCTTCGCAAGGAGTACGAGCGGGATCCACGTAGGGTTGCCGAGTGGATCGGCAGGACCATCGGGTTTCCGTGCTTCGTCAAGCCCGCGAATCTTGGTTCGAGTGTCGGTATCTCGAAAGTGGCCGGTGCGGAGGACCTGCCCGCGGCACTGGAGCTTGCCGGGCAGCACGACAGGAAGATCGTGATCGAGCAGGGGGTCGATGCTCGCGAGATCGAGATGGCGGTTCTCGGCAATGACGAGCCGGTGGCGTCGGTCGCCGGCGAGATCGTCCCGCGGGACGGCTTCTACGACTACAACGCGAAGTACATCGATGACTCGGCGGAGCTGATCGTTCCGGCCGAGTTCGACCCGGATGTGCTGATCTACCTTCAGGGCCTGGCCGTCGATACGTTCCGGGCACTGGATCTCTCGGGAATGGCACGGGTGGACTTCTTCATCGAGCGGAGCACCGACCGCATCTACATCAACGAGGTCAACACGCTGCCGGGTTTCACGTCGATCAGCATGTACCCGATGCTCTGGCAAGCCAGCGGTGTGCCGCTCGACCAGCTTGTCGACCGGCTGGTGCAGCTTGCACTGGAGCGGCACACCGACCGTCGCTGACTCCCGCTTGACTTCGGCGTTCGTACGCCGATGCCAGCCCAGCGCCATGATGTTGTCGCATGCGTCAAGAGCGTACGGGCACCGTGCTATACTCTGGACGTTACGAGTGTCACTTGACAATCGATACCCCGTTGTGACCCTGGAGGCGCCGGATAGTATCGATGGACCGGGCTGACGGTTCCCGTCAGGTGAGCTTTTTCCAACCTTGCGTTGGCTGGGGACCGTCTGGTGGGTCGGATTCCTGTTCTGGAGTCGTAGATGAGGGTGTCTCTGGCTGGAATGGAGACATCCTCCATGAAACGTGGATGGTGAAGGGACGATGCAATCCCGCGGACAGAATCCGGTTCGGCGTCAGCAAAACGTGCGGGTTCATGGTGCAGCGAGCTCGGGCCAGGGCCAGCGACAGCCGGGTGATTCGTCCTCCCCGCAGGAGGGTTCAAGCACCCCTTCGCCACGCTGGAGCTCGTTCGAATCGCTTGCCCAGGCATTCGCCCGGATCAAGGTGATTGGCGTGGGCGGGGCTGGCGGCAATGCCATCAACCGGATGGTGCGATCGGGCGTCGACGGCATCGAGTTCGTGGCCGTCAATACCGATGCCCAGGCCCTGATGAGCAGCGAGGCGACGATCGCGATCCGGATCGGTGACAAGCTCACCAAGGGGCTCGGCGCCGGAGGGCGGCCGGAGATCGGAGAGCGGGCCGCGGAGGAAAGCTCCGAAAGCCTGACCGAGGTGATGAAGGACTGCGACATGATCTTCATCGCCGCGGGGATGGGTGGGGGCACCGGGACCGGGGCCTCCCCGACCATTGCCCGGCTGGCGAAGGCGGCGGGAGCGTTGACGGTCGCGGTCGTGACCAAGCCGTTCGAGTTCGAGGGTGGGCGGCGGCGGCGTGCCGCCCAGGAAGGGATAGCGCTACTCCGGGAGAC
>DASYVY010000015.1:0-1592 GCA_035936535.1 Thermomicrobiales bacterium
GTCCTGTTCGTCTCCCTGCACCAGGACAACCTGTTTCCGGTCGGATGGGGTGCACTTGAGCAGCGTGGCGAAGGAGACGCAATCGGAAGCACCGTCAACATCCCGCTGCCGGCCGGCAGCGGGAACCCCACCTACCTCGCGGCGATTGACCAGATCGTCGATCCGATCGTGCGCCAGTTCGCCCCGGATCTCATCATCATCAGCGCCGGCCAGGACGCGAGCGTTCAGGATCCGCTCGGCCGGATGTGCCTGACCACCGCCGCGTACCGGGCCATGACCCGGCGCTTCCGCGATCTCGCAGATGCGATCTGCGATGGTCGCCTTGTGATCGCCCAGGAGGGCGGTTACAGCGAGATCTATGCACCGTACTGCTCAGCCTCGATAGCGGAGGGACTGTGCGAGGGTCTCGGAGGGATCAGTCCGGTGGAGGAGCCGTATGGTTCCCGGGCGGAGTCAATGCCACCCTCGCGGGAGATCGGGCTGGACGGTCAGACCGCGATCGCCGCCGCCCGCTCGGTCCACGGCGCAACCTGGGACCTTTCCAATCTGGATTCGTGATGGACCGACGGCACACCAGTAGGGGACGATCCTGTATCAGCTGCTGCACCGGTCCCGATGTGGGACAGCCGCATCTCTTCCACGCCACAAGACAACATGGAATGGCAACCTGCTACGAACGCGACGATAGGGGACACGCTGCCGAGAGGTGAAGCTTCGCTTCATGGGGACCGATGCAGCTGTTGATACTCGGTCCCCTACAAGGATGGGCCGGTCGGATCGAGCGTGAACGGGATGCCGTGCAGCTCGGCGGCGGTCCGGAGCTCGGCCAGAACCTCGTGCCGGATGGGGATGCCCAGCTCCAGGTTGATTCGCTCAGCTTCCGCTTCCGGATCTCCTGGCACGACCACGCGGTCGTTCATCACCCCGTCCCGCACCGGAGCCGTGCGCAGCGCCGCCAACATCGTGTCGATCTCGCCGGTGAACTCCTCCGGGTCACGGAAGGCATCGATCCTCCAAGCCATGAACATGTGTCCAATGCCGGGGAACGGACCGTCCGAGAAGGACGGCGCGATCTCGAAGCTCCAGGGATTGCCCGAAAGTGGACCGCAAAGCACGTCCACCATCACCGACAATCCAAACCCTTTGTGGCCCGACGTCGTCCGGTCACCGCCCAGGGGAGTCAGCCCGCCCACGCGAAACGGGTCAGTGGTTGGCTGTCCCGTTGCGTCGACCGCCCAGCCCGCCGGAATCGGCAATCCCGCTCTCCGCGCGATCTCGATCTTTCCCCACGCCACCGTGCTCGTTGACATGTCGAGCACCAGCGGTC
The DNA here is from genome assembly GCA_035936535.1 of Thermomicrobiales bacterium. Taxonomy (GTDB): domain Bacteria; phylum Chloroflexota; class Chloroflexia; order Thermomicrobiales; family UBA6265; genus CADCWJ01. The sequence continues at coordinate 1,328 of DASYVY010000015.1, forward strand.
GACCGGAGCCGGTGGGAACGGAAAAGGCGAGCGGGTTGGTGCCCAGCATCGGATCGCGGGCGAACGTCGGCACCACAAGGCGCGAGGCGTTGGTCATCGACATTCCGCCAAGGCCGCGCGTCGCCGCCATTGCGGCATAGGTCCCGGCAATCCCGAAATGATTGCTCCGGCGTACCGTCGTGAGACAGATGCCGCACTGCTCCGCCTTGGCGATGCACCGCCTCATCGCGTCGGGGGCGATGACCAGGCCGATGCCATTATTGGC
>DASYVY010000016.1:0-3648 GCA_035936535.1 Thermomicrobiales bacterium
CTATATTGGTACGCCGTCGGCCACACCGCTGGCAACACCAGCCACCTAAGGTCCGAGCGGGGGTCGTTTGAATTGTGGTTCTGCCCCGGACACCTTCCTCCGCCTGGATATAGCTACAGTGTTGATGTCGGCTGAGGAGCACATCTTTCCATGTCAACTTCCACACCACCGATCGAGGTCCGTGATCTGACTGTGGCGTACCGGGCGCAACCGGTCCTGTGGGACGTCGATCTCACGATTCGGGAAGGTCAGCTCTCGGCGATCGTCGGACCGAATGGAGCGGGCAAAAGCACACTACTCAAGGCCATCCTCGGCCTGGTCAAGCCTGCCTCGGGGTGGGTCAAGGTCTTCGGGCGCGATTTTGCTGACGCGCGGCGTTCCGTCGCCTACGTCCCGCAACGGGGTGCCGTCGACTGGGACTTCCCGACCAACGCCCAGGATGTCGTGATGATGGGCCGGTACGGCGCGCTGGGCTGGGTCCGACGGCCCGGGCGCCAGGAGCGTGCGACCGCGCTGGATTGCCTGCGGCGCGTCCGGATGGATTCCTTTGCGGAGCGACAGATCAGCCAGCTATCCGGGGGGCAGCAACAGCGCGTATTCCTGGCCCGGGCACTGGCGCAGGATGCGAAACTCTACATTATGGATGAACCTCTCGCGGGCGTTGACGCAGTGACCGAGCGAATCATCATCGACCTGTTCCGGGACCTGCGCGCTTCCGGCAAAACCGTTGTCGTGGTCCACCATGATCTTCAGACCGTGCCCACCTACTTCGACGATGTCGCGCTGCTCAACGTCCGCCTCGTCGCGAATGGCCCGGTAGGCGAGGTGTTCACGCCGGAGAATCTGCAGGCGACCTACGGGGGCCGCGTCACATTTCTCGATGCCGCTCCGGCGCGGTCCGCGAATGACGCCGCATTGCCGGTGAGCATGTGAGGAGGCGCCCATGCCGTTCCCCCCGTTGTTCCTGATGGCCGTTGATATGATCGCGCTCATCGGATTGGACCTCAACTACACGCTGCGCAACGTTATCCTCGGATCCGCCGTGCTTGGTGCGGTGGGTGGCGCGATCGGGTGTTTTGCCGTTCTGCGCCGGGAGAGCTTGCTGGGCGATACACTCGCCCATGCCGCCCTGCCGGGTATCTGCCTTGCCTTTCTGCTTACGGGAACCAAGGCATCGCTTGGGCTGATGACCGGGGCGGCGATAAGCGGTTGGATTGGCACGCTCCTGGTGATGGCGATTGTGCGCGGTAGCCGGATCAAGCAGGACGCTGCGCTCGGAATCGTGCTCTCCGTCTTCTTCGGGATCGGGACCGTTCTCCTGACCTACATCGCGCACGCCGGGATCGCCGGACAGGGTGGTCTCGACCGTTTTCTGTTCGGCCAGGCAGCCAGCCTGGTCCGCGAAGATGTGCTGACGATGACGGTCATCGGGATTATCGTCCTGACCGCTGCCGCAGTTCTGTTCAAGGAGTTCAAGCTTCTCTCCTTCGATCCCGAGTTCGCGTTCAGTCTCGGACTTCCAACAACGCGGTTGACGGTCGCGCTGACGACCCTGATCGTGATCGCCGTCGTCATCGGATTACAAGCGGTTGGCGTCATTCTGATGGTGTCTGTGCTCATCGCGCCGGCGCTGGCCGCTCGTCAATGGACCAACCGGCTCGGCACGATGGTGTTTTTGGCGGCCGGTTTCGGTAGCGTTGCCGGTGTCACTGGTTCTGTCCTGAGCAGCGAGATCGACCGCCTGCCGACAGGTCCGGCGATCGTCCTGGTCGCCACGACTTTCGTGGCCATTTCCGTCCTGTTCGCCCCTGAACGTGGTGTAGTCTGGGCAGCCATCCGTCGATTCCGCCAGCAGCGGCGCTACGTCGCGTCTGGTCTGCTGCTCGATCTCAGCAAGCTCGAGCAGGCACCGGAGTGGGCGACACAAGGCGGAGCAGTGCCGGTCACCGCGCTGTCTACCCGAACCGGGCAGGAAGCTCGAACACTGCACCGAACGCTCGGGTCACTGTCGCGCCGAGGCTATGTCAAGCGCGAGGATGGAGCCCGATGGACGCTGACCCAAACTGGGCGAGAGGTCGCGACCAAAGCGGAACGGCGAGAGGGGCTCTGGAAGACCTACCTCGCCCATCAGATGGATGTCTCGACCGAGGGAGTTCACTTGGGAATGGACGAGATCGAGCGGGTGTTGCCGCCGGAGACGTTGGCTAGCCTGGAACGGGAGCTTGATGGCACGAAGGTACCGGCAGCCGATCGCTCACGGCTGGTGTCGGTCCACACCGGTGACTCTCACCGATTGAAGGAAGGCACGAGATGAACCTGAGTTTCGCCGCGGTGATCGTCCTCACCGGTGTGCTGACGGCATCGGCTTGTGCCTTGGTCGGCTCGTTCCTGGTGTTGCGCCGGATGTCGATGGTCGGAGACGCGATTAGCCATACCGTGATACTCGGAATCGTTGGCATGTTCGCGATTACGCATTCGCGAGCGGCCCCGCTGATGATCCTCGGCGCGGCGGTCATCGGGTTGCTGACCGTCTTTCTAATCGAGCTCGTGCATCGGTCCGGACGAATCCGCGAGGACGGTGCGATCGGATTGGTATTCCCCGCACTGTTCGCGATCGGCGTGATCATTGTGTCGCGCTTTCCGAGCGGGCTTCATCTTGATGTGCAGCATGTCCTGTACGGCGAGATCACCTTCGTGCCCCTCCGCCGATTGGAGCTGTTCGGCCGCGACCTCGGTTACGAGTCACTCTGGGTTCTCGGCGGCATGGCCGTGGCCAATCTGCTCTTCGTCCTCGTCTTCTACAAGGAACTCAAGCTGGCGACATTCGACCCCGGGCTGGCCGCGTCACTCGGTTTCTCGCCGGTCGTGATCCACTATGCGCTGATGGCCATGGTGTCCGCGACGACGGTCGTCTCGTTTGACATTGTCGGGGCGATCCTTGTCGTTGCAATGCTGATTGTGCCGCCGGCGACGGCGTATCTCCTCACGGACAGGCTACCAGTCATGATCGCCCTGGCTGTTGTGTCTGGCGCCGCTTCGGCAGTTGGAGGATATCTGTGGGCCCGATCGATTGACGGGTCGATCTCTGGCGCGATGGCGGCGGTGGCTGGAGGGATCTTCGCGTTCGCGTTCGTGTTGTCGCCCCGGCATGGCGTAATTTCTCGGCTGGCCCAGCTCGCCAGACTACGGCGGGAGTTCGGGCAGCGCCTGCTCATCACCCATCTTGAAGGGCAGCATGGCACGGCCGGTCTTCGCGCGCTCCGGGATCGCTTTCGTTGGACGCCGGGGTCCGAGCGCGCGATCGTTCGAGCCGCGATTGCCAACGGTCTCGTGAAACGCGCCGCGGGAGACACACTGGTGCTCACTGAGCGCGGGCGAAGCGCGGCGCAGGAGTTCGCGACGGATTGAAAATCGTAGGTTCTGTCATGAAGACCGTTTTCCTTTGTTGACGACTGAGACGCATGATCCTAAGCAGTAGCGATAGTGCCTCGAAAGTGAGACCGGCTCGTTATGGGCAAACAACCTGGACGACGTTCGGCGCCGCCGCTGGCATCGCGGTTATGCCCGCAACCGGGCTGCTGGTGATCGTATGAGTGCAGGGAGCAGAGACATGGTGCAGGAGACCATCCACGTTACGCCGGCGATGGA
>DASYVY010000017.1:0-3450 GCA_035936535.1 Thermomicrobiales bacterium
ATCTGGAGGCGGTGCGCGAGATGGCATTGCGCGCACATCCTGACGTCGTGCCGGAGCTGGTTGCCGGTGACTCCGTGACCGCATTGCTCGCGAGTGTGGAGCCGACACGGTCGGCCTATGCGCGGCTCGCCGAGGCATGGAGCGACGCACAGCCGCAACCGGTATCCGTCCCTGCCGGGGGCGGCGCGCCGTTACCGATTGACCCGGAGAAGATTCCGTCTGCCGAGAAGATCCGTCGCGGTCTGCAGGCGGCGAACCGGCGCACGTCACAGGAGGGGTAACGCGTGGCGATTACGAAGGCACAGGCGGCTAGCCTCTCGAACGATATGCTGTTGCGGGGCGTGATCGAAACTATCGTCAAGGAGTCGGCGATCCTCTCGTTTCTTCCGTTCATGGAGGTGACCGGGACCGCGCTGAGCTACAACCGGGAAGTGACGATGCCGGACGTGAACTTTTATGCCTCGGGCGACACTTGGGCGGAGGCGACGCCGACCTTCACCAAGGCGCAGGCCGCGCTGACGATTCTCGGTGGCGACGCCGATGTTGACAACTTCCTGCAGGCTGCCTACTCAGACGCCAACGACATCGAGGCGGAGATCATCGCGAGCCGGGCAAAGGCAATCGCGCACAAGTTCAGCCAGTCCTTCGTGACCGGCGACGGGACACTCAACAGCTTCGCGGGGATCAAGACGTTGATTCCTGCCGCTCAGACGCTGACGATGGGGGCCAATGGCGGATCCCTGACACTGGCGCGGCTGGATGAGCTGATCGACACGGTCCGTCCCGGCAAGCCCGAGCTGTTGCTGATGAGCAAGCGGACGCGACGCAAGCTGAAGGATCTCCGGCGGTCCGCCGGGTACATGCTCGAGACGAGCATCAACCAGTTCGGCCAGCAGGTCGAGACCTACGACGGTATCCCGCTCGTGGTCGATGACTTCGTGCCCGATGATGAGACAGCCGGGACTGGCTCGAACCTGTCGAGCATTTATGCGCTGAAGTTCGGTCAAGGTGCCGGGCTGATGGGGCTGGAGCATGGCGGGATCACGATCGAACGCGTCGGCGAGCTGGAGACGAAGGACGCGACGAGGACGCGGCTGAAATGGTATTGCGGCCTGGCGCTGTTCTCGGAGCTTGGCTGCGCGAAGCTGACCGGTATTAGCGCGTAGACTCCTGAATCGTCTGAGCCCTCGGTGGGTGATGTCCCACCGGGGGCTCCTGTTGCCACCCGCGCTGTCAGGGTTGGCGGTTGCCTCCCCCTCCCGGAATTCCCGATCCTGGTGCATGATGCTCCTGAATCAGGAAATCCGGCTGCCTCAGTCGATGCGTTACCGGGCCGGGGCGTTCGCACAAGAGGGGAATACGTGGATGAATATCACTGTGGGCAAGGAGATTACCGACGAGAACCTGGTCGACCTGCGATCGTCGTTCCCGGATGTGATCTTCAGCTCGGTCGTCGCGGAGCCCGAGGCGATCAGCGAGGCCGACGCCTACATCGGGCGGATCGCGGCGGAGGACTATTACCGGTCCGGTGAGCGGCTGCGCTGGGTACATTCGACCGGGGCCGGAATCGAGACCATCATCGCCATCCCGGAGCTGGTGGCGAGCGATATCGTCGTGACGAACACCCGGGGGGCGCATGCGCCGTTCGTCGCGGAGCATACGTTTGCCCTGATACTCTCGCTCAACAGGTACCTCAGCAAGTACGCGCAGGACCAGCGCGAGCATCACTTTCACGCCTACGGGCGCGGTGTGCCGATGGAATCGCTCTACGGCAAGCGCATGCTGATCCTCGGGATGGGGAATATCGGCACGGCGATCGCGCGGCGGGCGCTCGCCTTCGAGATGGACGTGGTGGGGCTGGATCTCCGAATTCCGGAGCAACTGGGTGGGGAGTACCCGATCCTGTCGATGACACACCTTGACGAGGAGCTGAAAACCGCCGATGTGCTCGTCGTTACGGTTCCGCTCACGGCGGAGACGGAAAACCTGATCGACGCCCGCCGGATCAGCGAGCTGAAACCGGGCGCGATGGTGATCGGGATCTCGCGAGGGAAGATCATCAACGAGGCGGCGCTGGCGGCGCGATTGCGCGAAGGGACCCTAGGTGGTGCGGGGTTGGACGTCTATGCCGAGGAGCCGCTGCCACCGGATCACTTCCTGTGGGAGACGCCGCGCCTGGTGATGACGCCGCACTGCGCGCCCACCTCGCCTGATACCCGCAAGCGGGAGTTTGAGATCACCCGCGAGAACATCCGGCGCTTTGTCGAGGGGGAGCCGCTGCTGAATGTGTGCGACAAGGTCGCGGGGTTCTAGAGTCCGTTATGAACCTGGTACGCGCGAGCAATGGGTGACGAGGAGGAGGCCATGAGTCCCACGGACTGGACAGAGGACAACTCCTACATCGCATCCCGCCCCATCGGTGACGCCACGATCACTGTCATCTCTGACGGGGAGCTGCTTTGGGCTCCGCGGTTTCCGGTTCCGGACGCCGTATCGCGACAGGCGATGCCGGAGGCGGACGCCTTTGGACGGGTTCGGTTGGGGCTGAATGTGGTCCTGATCGGGCTCGGTGCTGCGCGCATCGTCGTCGATCCTGCGCTCGATGACCCGGGCACGAGCTTTGAGCGCCGCTTCATAGGCACCTCCTCGATGGAGATCCGTCGATCGCCTGGCCTTGGAGCCGGCTTTGAAGAGATCGGCTGGATGCCGGCGGAGGTGACTCACGTCGTCATCACGCACCCGCACGGGGATCACTATGCGGGTGTCATGGTGGAACACGAAGGTGAGCTGGCGATCCGCTTCCCGAACGCCCGGCACTACCTGGACCGGGCCGACTGGGAGGGGAACCTGCAGCGCCAGGCGCGGAATACGGAGCTGAATCGCCGTTTGGGTGCCGTGGATCGCGATGGGCTGCTTGAGCTGGTGGACGGTGAGCGAGAGATCGTTCCCGGGGTAAGCCTGGTGCCGGCCCCCGGCGAGACGCCGGGACATATGGTGGTACGTGTCAACTCGGCAGGCGAGGAGCTCTATGTGCTCGGGGATCTGTTTCACCATCGGTGCGAGGTCGAGCACCTCGATTGGGCACCGGCCCATGCCGATGCGCCGCAACTGGAGATCACGCGCAGGGATCTGTTTGGGAGGCTGGCAGGGAGCGGTGCTTTAGCCGTGGCAGCGCATGAGCCCTTTCCGGGGTGGGGACGTATCACGAGGGTCGGTGATGGGTTCCGGTTGGAGCCGGCATAGCGCTCGTTACCTCTGGACAATCGCCCAAGTGACCGCGGCTCCTGGGGGCTCGTTGATGAGCCGCCGGCCGCGATCTGGTTGGTGCCGCCATTTCCATCCTTGATGCTGGTCGCCCGGGCTGGTGCTTGCTCACGGTGACCAACGCCCCCCATGACCAGGGAAGCGCGCGCTTGGGACGGCGATGCGGGCGGAGGCTATGCTTGTCTC
>DASYVY010000018.1:0-2159 GCA_035936535.1 Thermomicrobiales bacterium
GATCGTGGCGGTTGGTCGCGATCTACCGGGGGAGGGGGCGGAAGCGATCCTCGATGTGGCGGGGCACTACGTGACGCCGGGGCTGATCGACATGCATGCGCATGTCTTCCACACCCACAAGCGGTCAGCCCTGTCGCTGCATCCGCTCGTCTACACCTTCTCGTCGGGGGTGACGACGGTCGTCGATGCCGGGACGGCGGGTTGGCGTGACTTTGCCGACTTCAAGGCCGAGGTGATCGACCGGTCCAAGGTCCGCGTGCTCGGGTACGTGAATATCGTCGGGTCGGGGATGGGCGGCGAGTGGGAACATGATGTCCGCGAGATGCGGCCGGAGCCGGCGGCGGCGGTCGCCGAGGTCTACGCGGACGTCGTGGTTGGGATCAAGACGGCGCACTACTGGGCGAAGCGGGAACCAGATGCCGAGCATCCGTTGTGGGCCGCGGTCGATGCCGCCGTGGCGGCCGGGGAGCGGTGCGGTCTGCCGGTGATGGTCGATTTCTATCCCTGGATCCCAGGAAGACCATACCCGGAGTTGATTCTCGAGCGGATGCGGCCAGGCGACATCCACACCCATGTCTTTGCCCAGCAGTTTCCGATCATCGACGAGCGCGGGCGGGTCGAAGAGCATCTGTGGAAGGCGCGGGAACGTGGGATCATCTTCGACCTGGGGCATGGCGCGGCCAGCTTCTGGTTCCGCAATGCGGTGCCGGCAATCCAGCAGGGATTCGTGCCGGATTCGATTAGCACCGACCTCCATACCGGCAATGTCACCGGCGTCGTCATCGACATGCTGACGACGATGAACAAGGTGCTGAATGCCGGTGTCCCGCTGACAGAGGTGATCGAGCGCTCGACGGTGGCGCCGGCGCGGGAGATCGGTCACCCGGAGCTGGGGACGCTGACCGTCGGTTCGGAGGCGGACGTGGCCGTGCTGGCGCTCGACGAGGGCGAGTTCTCGTTCGTCGATTGCGGCCGGACGACCCTGCAGGGCAACCAGCGGCTCTGCTGCCTCCTGACCCTGCGAGCGGGCGAGACGGTCTGGAATCCGGACGGCCTCGGGCTGCCCACGTGGCGGTCGGAATGAGGTCTGCGGCTCGCGGAGCGTCGCTCGGTCCGCGATCGACACAAGCGTTCGCGGTATCATCCACTCAGGTGCAACGAACCGTCAGTCGGGAGCATGCAATGAAGATTAGAGCGGTGGTGTATCAAGAGGATAATGGATACTGGGCCAAAGTACCGTCCCTACCAGGATTTTATACGCAAGCCGAAACCCTGGAAGAGCTCGAGGCCAACCTGCGCGAGGCCGTCGAGCTCTATCTGTCCGACGAGACTGAATCTCCTCAAGAGCAAGGGCAGGTGATGGAAATCGCCGTATGAGGTCGGTATCGGGTAAGGAAATGGCCCGGATACCGGAGCGCAAGGGCTGGATCCTGATAGGTGCCAAGGGAAGTCACCACAAATAAGGCAAGGGACCAGCCCGGGTTGTGATTCCGGTCCATGGCAACCGGTCGTTGAGCCCGGGGCTCCAACGCGACCTCATGAAAGAGACGGGTCTCACCGACGCGGACCTGTAACGCTTAATTAGTGGTCCGGCTCGCCTCGTAAGAGTCGTGGAAGATTTTTGGAAGAACGCGTCGCTACCGTGTTGTCGACGGCCATTGTTCGGGCCGTGCGAAGACAACACGGAGGTGCGACATGGAGTGGCGACGCGGAAAGACGACGGAGACGGCCGCCGTTCGGAACAGCGTGACGCGACGTGAACGAGGAGGTATCGGGCGACTGCTGACCGTTAGCGCGGTGCTCCTGGCGCTGCTGCCCGCGCTGTTCGGCGCGGTGACGCCTGAGGCGGTGGATGCACAAGCGGTACCGAACACCATGACGGTCGCGAGTGCTCCGGGCGATGCTTGGACTGATGGAACGAATTCGAGTACTGCCGTGTGCGCCTCTTACACATCTCCGGGCGGAAGCTGCAGCACTGGACCGTGGGGGTCGCTAGTCCCCAATGCCTCCTGGATCTGGAAGGCGACCGGGACGAATCATCCAGCGGAGCAGGTCACGTTCTCTAAGTCGTTCTCGCTACCGGGCGATGCCGAGAACATCTCCGCCACGGTCTACATCACCGCTGACAATGCCTATGAGCTGTCGTTCAACGGTGCCTT
>DASYVY010000019.1:0-4825 GCA_035936535.1 Thermomicrobiales bacterium
ACCTCCTTGCCGGTGGACCGTGGGCGATGGCGCCGATGCCGGAGGACCTCTCCTCGGAGTTGGTCTGGGTCGAGGAGTTCGAGCAAGGGCCGGAGAGCGGGGACGGCGAGCCGGTGGGCGATGCGGCTGACCCGGGCCTTCTTCCCGACGATCTCAAGGGCCACGAGGAATCGCCTGTGGAACCGGCCGAGGCAGACGATGCGGTCACGGCCGAGGCAACGCCGGAGGTTGACGAGCGGGAAGGGGGCAGCGACGCGGATGCCGCTGGCGAGGATGCTCCCGACGACGGCGCGGAGAGTGGGGCGGAAACGGGAGCCGATGCCGACCTGCCGTCACGGCTTGTCGAGCGGGAGCCGGGCCCGCTGACGCTCTGGATCATCCTGGCGGGGGAGCGGTTCACGGCGCAGCCGGATGGCACCTGTGTCGGCGCCGGTCCCTATGCCGGAGTGGTGCCAGGCGGCGTGGTCTCGCTGCTCGATGAGGACGCGGGTGCGACGCATATCGAGAGCGTGATGATCGAGTCTCCGGGGACCGTCTATTTCGACTCGGTCCTCCGGCAGGATGTCTGCGCGTTCCCATTGGAGTTCACGAACGTGGTGCCGGGAACTAGCGTGCTCGTCGATCTCGACCGGGTTGTCCTTGGCCGGTTCGAACACGTCGCTCCAGCACCGGATTCGGAGGAACCGGCGGTCTACGAGATCGTCGTCGGCGAGTAGCCGGGGCGCGGCCGGATGGCCGCTGAGCGCCACATCGGGGGAGTACGCGAAGACATGGCCACCGGCGAGCGCGTCCTGGTCACCGGCGGGAATGGACGGCTGGGCCGGGCGGTGATCCAGGAACTGCTGACGCATGCGTACGATGTCGTCGCCGCGGACCGGGTGCGACCACCAGCCGGTGATGTCCACGGCGTCAGCATCGTCGAGACCGACCTTGGGGATGTCGGGCAGGTCGCCGGCGCGATGCGCGGCTGCGAAGCGGTGATCCATCTTGGGGCGATCCCGGCTCCTTACGCGCACGCCGACGAGGTGGTATTCCGGAACAACACCGGCGCGACCTTCGCCGTGCTCCAGGCCGCGTCGCTGCTGGGTGTCCGCCGGGCGGCGATCGCGTCGAGCGGATCGGCCTACGGGACCGCCTGGTCCAGGCACCACATGACCGCGCTCTACGCCCCGGTGGACGAGAAGCATCCGCTTCTCAACCACGACGCCTATGGGCTCTCCAAGGAGATCGACGAGCGCACCGCCGAGATGTTCTGCCGGCGGGACGGCATGTCGATCGCGGCCCTCCGGTTCCACTGGATCGCCCGGCACGAGGAGCAGATCGCCTCGGTCCCGCGCTATCGCGACCGGGACATGCTCGTCGAAGGGGCACGCGGCTGGTGGGGCTACGTCGATCTCCGGGACGCCGCCCGCGCCTGCCGGCTCGCGATCGAGGCAGCCCGGGATCGTCCATTCGGCTTCGAACCGATGAACATCGTGGCGGCCGACACCCTGCTGGAGATACCCACCGAAGAGGCGATCCGGTCCGTGGCGCCGGATACGGAGATTCGCCACACCATGCCGGGCACGACCGGCGCGTTCGATATTGGCAAGGCGCGGCGGATCATCGGCTGGGAGCCGGAGCACTCGTGGCGCGACGAGGCACGGGAATCGTAAAGGCAGATCGCTGTGCCTGCCCGGTTGGACGCTCAGCCTACCGAATGTCGCAGGCGCAGGTCCCTGTGCCAGCAGCTGCACCGGGCCCGGGGCAGCCAGCCGATCATCCTGTGACTGAGGAGTCGGCCCCATGATGTATCGATAGCCGATGCGGCGCACCCCAGGTTCGCCACCACGGGATGACGCCGCCTGAGGATGAGAACCTCCCATGCGGTATCCGCGTGATGTGTCCTCGATCCGGAGTTAGTGATCCGTAGGGGGCGGCCCTGTGCTGACCCGGGACAGCCAACCGACCATCTCGCGCTCGATTTGCGTATCCGTCGGTGCCGGGCCGGGATATCGTCGCCACTCCCGCCGCGGCGGGGTAAATGGGTAAGCAGCTCCGGGTCTAGATCCAGGGCTCGTGGGCTCAGCGGTCGAGCAGTTCCAGGACCGGGGCCAGGTTCGCGATCGAGTGCGGGGTGATCGGATCGAGCACGAGCTGGACATGACCCACCCCGAGTTCGGCATAGCGCGACATTTCTTCGGCGAGCGCCGCCGGGTCCTGGCCGTCGATGATGTGGTCGGCGGTTCTCCCGGCGGATGGCCTGCCCCCGCCGCCGCCCATGCCGACGAGCGGGCAGACCGTCCGCATCAGCGTCCCCGGGTCACGACCCGCCCTCTCGCAGGCGGCATCGATCTCCCCGAGCAGAAGGCGCAGTCCCTCGCGGGTATTGCCGTAATCGGCCCACCAGGCGTTCCACATCTGGACGTGCGGAAGGGCGATCGCGAGCATCCGCGGCCCCTTCGATCCCAGCATGATCGGCGGACCGTCCGGTCGCGGGCTGCGCGGGAAGAGGAGCGCGCCCTCCAGATCGAAATAGCGGCCATGGAAGGTGCATTCACCTGTCGTCAGCAACGTGCGGATGATCGTGAATGCCTCCTCGAAGCGACTGACCCTTGCGTCGTAGGGAAAGCCGAAGCCGCGATACTCCGGCTCGTGCCAGCCGGAGCCAAGCCCGAGGACAAAGCGGCCACCGCTGATCTGGTCGATCGTGGCGGCCATCTTGGCGATCATCGCCGGGTTGTGGAAGCCGGTCGAGGCGACGAGCGGCCCGAGCTCGACCCGGCTCGTCACCCCCGCCAGGGCGCTGAGCGTTGTCCACGCCTCGAACGGGCCACGCGGCGGCTGGGCGGGATCCGGGTAGCGGTACATCAGGTGATCGCCAAGCCAGATCGAATCGAGGCCGATGTCCTCGGCGATCCGGGCCATCCCGGCGAGCTGTGGCCAGGTGTACTCGTACTCCACTTCCGGGAGCTGGACACCGATCTTCAGTGGGCGCATGGTCGTCGTTCCTTCGATAGGAGGTATTCGTGGCTATCACTCAACCCACCGGGAGTTGTAGGGGCGGTCCAGAGTCAACTGCGACGAAGCCGTTCATGAACGCACGCGGTCGAGAAACTTGCCCTTGCAGCTGCGTCGGTAAGCGGCATCGGGCAGCTGCGTCGGAGCGAAGCGATGGGCCGCATCCGCTCAATCGCTGCGCGATTGCCTGTGGTGGGCCGCATTGCACCGTGGCCGCTGGATTGCTGCGCAATCCCCTGTGAACGGGTCGATGACCGCCGGTGGCGCGCCGAAGGACCGTCTTGCGTCCACCTGGACCCCTCATCCGACGTGTTAGAAGTGTCCGCCCACCCTGCGGCTGGCGGGACACAGACCAGCCGCCCCGGGCTTCGCACGCCCTCCCGGAATCTGTAGGGGCGGTACTAGAATCGACCGTGAAGAGCACGTTCGGCGAGTGCCATGGGTCGATTCGTATGTCCGCCCGTGCGTTTGCCGAGGGGCCGATCCGCATTCCCGACTCCATCCGGAGTATCAGCAGTGTCCGCCCATGCCGTGCCCCGCATGCATTCGCCAAACGGTCCGATGAGCATACCGCCAATCACCTGCCCGGCAACTTCCCGGGATGGAGCATTCCATGACGCGTGAGCAGCAGGAGCAAGCACCCGGCCCAGACGCCATGCCCGGGGCGGTCGATGCTGCCAGGGCGGAAGCGTTTCTCATCAGCCGGTTCGGGTCTGGCATCCGGGATGTCACCCGTATCGGGTACGGCGAGTGGTCACAGGCATATGCCTACCGGCGGGGTAATAACCAGTACGTCGTTCGCTTCGGTCTGTTTGCGGAGGACTTCGCCAAGGATCGACGGGCGGCACGCTACGGATCACCGTCGCTGCCGATCCCGATGGTCACCGAGATCGGGGAGGCGTTCGGCGGCGCCTATGCCGTCTCCGAGCGTGCGTTCGGCGGGTTCATCGACGATCTCGACGGCGCAGGCATGCGGGCCGTGCTGCCATCCCTGTTCGCCGCCCTTGATGCCACTCGGCAGGTCGATCTCGCCGCCACGCAGGGGTACGGCGGCTGGAACGCGGACGACGTCGCCTCCCAGGAGAGCTGGCGCGCGGCGCTGCTGGCGGTCGCCGATGACGGGTCAGCCGACCGGATCGTCGGCTGGCGCGAGCGGATGACGCGCTCCGCCGTCGCCACCCGGGCGTTCGGGGAAGGTCTGCATCGCCTCCACTCCCTGCTTCCCTACGTCTCCGAAGATCGCCACCTGATCCACTCCGACCTGCTCCATTTCAACGTGCTGGTGGCCGGCGACCGGATCTCGGCGGTGGTCGACTGGGGATGCTCGCTCTACGGTGATTTCCTGTACGACATCGCCTGGATCGTGTTCTGGGCACCCTGGTATCCCGCATGGCGCGGGATCGACTTCAAGGGCGAGGCGGCGCGGCATTTCCGGGCGATCGGGCTGGACGTTCCCCACTTCGAGGAGCGGCTGCGGTGTTACCAGCTTCACATGGGGCTGGATTCGTTGAAGTACAACGCGTTCAAGGAGAGGTGGGACGAGCTGGACTCGATCGCAAGGCAGGTCCTCGCCGTCGCACGAGACAATCGCTAACCGGTAGCGCCGGGATTCAGGTCGGCGTGCATACCGCCCACCAGGTAGCTCCCAAATCCCGGATAATGTCTGATCGGCGATACTTATGTCACGCGGTCAGGCCGTGGCACATCGTCTGCGGCGCTAAGCGCTGTCCGGCGGCGGCGTTCGGAAAGTCCAGGAGGTCGATGGCGTCAGGTACCGTCTGGGCACGCAATCGAGCTACTGTGCCGGACATCCGCGGGTCCAGGG
>DASYVY010000020.1:0-6200 GCA_035936535.1 Thermomicrobiales bacterium
ACGTACCCCCGCACCCGAACGGGCCGCGGACCTGCCCGTGTGTGCCGTCCAGCATCCCCCATTCCGTCACCCCACGTCGCTAAGCGGGCGTCCGCTTGGGCCGGAGGAGAATCTGTGTCACAGGAACCGCTTCGGATCGGCGTCATCGGCTGTGGAGCAGGGATGTTCCACCTCGAAGGATATACCCACGACCCACGGGCCAGGGTCGTTGCCCTGGCCGGTCTCGATACCGACCGCTGCCATGAACTGGCGAAGAAATACGAGATTCCCCGGATCTTCTCGGACTACCGCGAACTGCTTGCCGAGGACGACATCGACGCCGTCAGCGTCGCCGTCCCGAACAGCCTGCACATGCCGGTGGCGGTCGCAGCCTTCGAGGCGGGCAAGCACGTGCTCATCGAGAAACCACTTGCCCGGCATACCGACGAAGCCGCCCAGATGGTTGAGGCCGCCAAGGCGCACGGCAAGATCCTCGCCGTCGCCTTCCAGCGTCGCACGCGCCACGACGTGCAAATTGTTCGCGACCAGATCGCTTCCGGTGCATTCGGCCGCGTCTATTACGCGAAGGCGTTCTGGATGCGGCGGTCCGGCATCCCGGGCTGGGGAAGCTGGTTCACCTCCAAGGAAGCCGCAGGCGGTGGACCGTTGATCGACCTCGGGGTTCATGTGCTGGATATGGCGCTCTACGTTCTTGGCAATCCCAAAGTCACGAGGGTGAGTGCCGCCACCTATGCCGAGATCGGTACCCAGGGGCGGGGCAACTGGCCCGGCCGCCGCCAGAGCTTCGTGCCCGATGGTCATGCCGCCTACGAAGTCGAGGACCTAGCAACCGCGTTCCTTCGCTTCGAGGATGGCGGAACCCTGCTTCTGGAAGCATCCTGGGCCTCCTTCACCGAGATGGGCGACGACTTCGGGATCCAGGTGTACGGGAGCGACGGCGGAGCCAGGATCTTCTCCAAAAACTACGCGCACGTCGACACGCTCGAGATCTTTTCCAACATCGGCGACACCACCGCCGATAGCCGGCCCCGGCTTGTCGAGCACCCCGGGCATGGGCGGATCATCAACGGGTTTGTCGATGGCATCCTCAACGGGACACCGGTGTCCCCGGACGGTGAGGAAGGCCTCGACCGGGTCCGCCTGATCGATGCCATCTACGCATCCGCCGAGCTCGGCCGGGAGGTCGAGGTCGCTGAGGTCGCCGGGGAAGTCCCCGCCTGAACGCCAGATGAACATGACGCGTGCTCGCGCCCTTTATCGTGTTGCCAACAGGACGGCACGCCCATACAGTACGGGCCAATGCGGGCGACCGACACGTAGGATCGGCTCAAGCACTTGTGCCAACCTGCTCCGGTCGCCAATGCGTAGTGGCCGGTCTTGTGCCGGCCATCGCTGCCAGCCGACGTGCAGTGTCCGGTCCGAGTAATTGCGCCGGCCTACGTTACGGGAGATGACATTCACCATGGCAACGCCAATCCGCGTCACCGTCTGGAACGAGTTCCGGCACGAGCAGAAGGACGAGGAGATCGGAAAGATTTATCCAGAGGGTATCCACGGCGCGATCGCCGAAGGGCTCAACGCGATCGACGGGGTAACCGCCAGGACCGCGACGCTCGATGAACCGGAGCATGGCCTGACCGAAGATGTCGTCGCCAACACGGACGTCTTCGTCTGGTGGGGCCATATGGCCCATGGACAGGTGGAAGACGCCATTGTCGATCGTGTCCATTCCCGCGTTCTCGACGGGGCGGGGCTGATCGTGCTTCACTCCGGCCACTTCTCAAAGATCTTCAAGCGTCTGATGGGCACCACCTGCGGTCTCAAGTGGCGGGAGGCTGACGAGAGAGAGCGCCTCTGGGTGGTGGACCCCGGACACCCGATCGTCAAGGGCATCGGTGAGTACATCGAGCTCGACCAGGAAGAAATGTACGGGGAACACTTCGATATTCCGCCCCCGGATCAGCTCATCTTCGTGAGCTGGTTCCAGGGTGGCGAGATCTTCCGTAGCGGCGCGGCATACCATCGCGGTGCCGGCAAGGTCTTCTACTTCCGGCCCGGACACGAAACGTACCCGACCTACTACAACGAGCAGATCCGGACCGTGATCGGCAACGCGGTAGCCTGGGCTGCCCCCGTCGACCGCCCTGCCCGCACCTGGGGGAACATGGACCCGATCGAAGACCTGCCGTGGTACGACAAGAAGCACGCCGTCACCGAGGGCTTCAGCTAGGCCGTTTGGCACCCGCGCTGCCGCTGGAGCATCCCAGGCGGTGTCAGGAGACGCCATGAGTATGGACCGCGCGGACGTAATCGTCGTGGGCGGAGGGACGATGGGCACCGCCACCGGCTGGGCGCTGGCGAGGCAGGGGCGACGCGTTGTCGTGCTCGAACAGTTCGGCCACGTGCATGCGCTTGGCAGCCACGGCGGTCGCACCCGCATCTTCCGCCATGCCTACGCGGAAGGTCCGCGCTACGTGCCCTGGACCATCGACGCCGATCGATTGTGGTCCAAGGTTCAGGACCGGACCCGGGAACGGTTCATGTTCCGGGTTGGGTGCCTGGACATCTCCGGTCCTGGCTTTCCGCGCGCCCGGCAGGCCCGGGACAGTGCCGCCGCCTATGGCTTGCGCCATGAGTGGCTCACCGGAGACGATGTCACCTCGAACTGGCCGGCATGGACCATCCCAGGGGACCGCGAGGTCTGCTTCGACCCCGATGCGGGCTTTCTGGACGTTGCGAACGCACTCCGCGCACTCGCCGCCGAGATGACCGCGGCGGGCGGGTCACTCCGGATCGGTGAGCGCGTGCTCGGGTGGTCAGCTGATGCATCCGGCGTGCATGTCACCACGGCCAGCGGAACGATTGCCGCGGAGTCCCTCGTGCTGACTGCGGGCGCCTGGAGCGGCGGCATCCTGAGCGACCTCGGCATGCCGCTGACGGTTCTCCGCAAGCCCGTCTTCTGGTTCGAGATCGACTCCGCCCACTCGGAATCTGTCCAGCCCGAGAGCTTCCCGGTCTTCATCAGCGACGATGCATCGGGAGAGTTCTACGGCATTCCGGAGTACGAGCAGCCCGGGATCAAGGTCGGCATGCACAGCGGCGGGGCCCCGGTCAATCCCGATGCGATCGACCGCACCACCACCGCGGAAGACTATGAGCACGATCTCCTCCCCTTCGTCCAGCGAAGCATCGCCGGGGCGACCGGGAAGGTGCTCGATGCAGCGGTCTGCATGTACACCATGACTCCGGACCATGACTTCGTGATCGACCGCCATCCCACCCACGACCGGGTTGTCTTCGCCACAGGGTTCAGCGGTCACGGCTTCAAGTTCGCCCCGGTGATCGGCGAGCTGCTGGCGACCCTGTGCACCGATCCGGCGCAACCGGTCATGGCCGACTTCGCCCTCGACCGCTTTCTTTCCACCGTGTAACGCGGATTGGCGCGGGAACAGGTGTAGCAATGCTGACGTCCCTCGGTACCGGGCCGAGAAACGGCAACGGTGACAAGCAGAGCCTCAGACGCACACGGACATCGGACCTATCGCTCGTACTAGCTGCCATCCAAGGAGCATTATCGTGGCCGAAGTGACCATCACGCCGTCCTACACCGCCCGTGTCACCGCAACCGGAGCTCGCAATGGACGAGTTGTCAGCGACGACGGCGTGCTCGATCACATGCTGAAGACTCCAGGGTCCAAGGAAGGCGCCGCCGATGCCACCAACCCTGAGCAGCTCTTCGCCGCGGGCTATGCCGCCTGCTTCCAGGGTGCCCTGTACGGTGCCGGACGGAAGGCCGGGGTAGATGTCTCGGCATCGAGCGTGGAGGCGGATGTATCGATCGGCAAGGCCGACGACGGTGGTTCCGGCCTCGCGGTTGCGCTTCGGGTGACGATTCCGGGCATTGCCCGGGAGACCACCCAGGAACTGGCCGACGCCGCCCACCAGATCTGCCCATACTCCAAGGCGACCCGCGGCAATATTGTCGTCACGGTCGAGGCCGCCTAACCCGCACACCGCATTCTCGGCGGGTGATAGCCAGGATATCGGCCGGACACGTCAGCGATCCGGACAGATCTCAGCCCGACAGCCCATGAAGTTCATGGGCTGTCGGGCTGAAAAACTCGCGCCAGCGTGCAGCGGAAGGAAAGCGCTACGTCACCATCGTTAGCGACTCGACAAGGATCATCGGCTGCCCCTCGTAATCCCGAAGCCGCTCATCGAGATCGAGTCCCGTGGTCCGTTCGGCCTCCTCGTAATTGAAGATCCGCACTTCTCCGGTGACGTAGGCCGTCGCCTCAACGAACAGCTCCGGGTGTGCGGTGGTGCTGACGGCGAGAAGTGCACTGTCCCCGAGAAGGAATGCGTGCGGCGTCAGGAGATGCTCCTCGACCTCGTCGCTAACGGTCACCGTCAGGCCCACCAATTCCTGCGGCTGCGCAAGGATGTCATCGACAGTAACCCCGAGATCGTATCCGGCCGAACCGGCACCGAACTCCTTGTCTCCGGCCTCGGATGCGATCGGCTTATCCACATCGATCGATTCGGCTACGAGCATTGCATTGCTCCCATAACCCGAGAGCGCACCGGGATCCAGCGTGCTCCCAAGGCTCGACTCCAGATTGCCCGATTCATACGGGCGCACGACGCCCGATACCTGGATCACTTTGCTGTCGCTGATCGCCGCGCCAGGTCCTTTCCCGACGAGCACCAGATCCTGCAACTCCGACTTGCTGACAACGAGGAGCTTGTCGCCGACGAGCGGCTTGTTGTTGCCGATGAGCAGGGCATGCGGATTCAGGAGCTGATCCACCTGCGCGCTGATCGTCACGGTCTCTCCCCACATTGCCGATGGATGACGCGCCACCTCGCTCAGCGAGACGCCGACCTCGGGCCCGCCCGATTGATCAAAATCAGCGAGTGCCACGTAGACGGGCCAGATGCTGGACCAAAGCACCACCGTCAGCACAGCGACACCGCTGATGACGGAGACAAGCCCTGAGGCAGCGCCTATGCGGGTAACCGGCCTGACACGCGGGGTGCTCGTCCCCGATAGACTCCCGAGGACCGCTCCCAGGATTGCGGCGACGAGCACGGCGATTGAGCTGCCAGCCAGATACGCGATGGTTTTTCGGACATGATCCCAGGCAATGCTTACCGCACCTCCCTCGCTGATACTGGAGGTTTCCCCGCCGGTGGTTGTCAGGTGATGCAGCGCTTCGGTGGGCCGGGTCCCGACATTCGGAGCGTCGATCACACCAAGCGCGATCGCGACACTCCGGAAGTCGGCTATCCGGGCAACGAACGGAGCTGCCACCGAGATGATGGTCAGGAGCACGATGCCCGCGATGATCAGCCCTACCCGAACGGGTGCCGTGGAGGGTTTCCTGTGAATGCCAAACCAGGAGCCAAACGCCAGCGCAACAGTCAGGGCCAGAACGGCATAGACGGCGATCAGGCGTCCACCATTGGCCCGGATCAGATCGGACAACATCCCGGACCACATTAGGAGAGCGCCAACGGCGGTCAGCCCCACAAGGGTGAGGCAGGTCACGCCCACCCCAAGGTAGACGCCCTTCCAGTCCACCTGTGGCCGTGCTCCGTCATCCTCTGTGGTCTCGTGTTCACGGCTCTCGATGGCCGCTCTGGCACCGAATACGCTGCGCATGCGATCTGCTCTCTGTGAATGAGACGTGCCGCGAACCGATTGAGCTCTCCACCCCGACGGCACGAGGTACTGCCAAAGCCCAGGGGTATCCCTGTCGCGCTCAGCCGCTGCCGCCGGCACCTCGTAACACCGGGAGGCCCTTGGTAGCGATGGACAGAACCTCACAGGGTGTTCGCTGGGACCCATGCCGTTGGATGCCCGCTTCGTTTTGATCTAGCGCATGATAAGCGGTGAAGGAAGGTGTGTATCTCTCGGGTCAGGAAAACCGGTGCCAATCACAGGCGATCCCTGGAAGTGGCAGTGTCCCGAGATCACCAACGGTCCACTATCTAAGCGACACCATTGTCGCGTTCAGAACATCTGACCGGACCTAACTCGGTCCGGTCAGATGTCCCGGCCCTTCGACGGGCCCTGGTTGGCCGATATCGCGGACCACGCGCCAGGTCTACCGATCCGTGCTTACGCCGGCGGCCGTTCTCCAAGCTCGATCTCGACCTCGACCTCTTCGCTTCCTCGCTGCAGTTCGACTGGCACG
>DASYVY010000021.1:0-4544 GCA_035936535.1 Thermomicrobiales bacterium
GCGCAGAGCTTCATCATCGCCGCCGCGGACACGATCATGGCCCGGCCATCGGCGGACCTGCTGCGCGAGGTCTTTCCGGGGGTCGAGATCCGCGGCGAGTTCGGCGAGTTCGAGACGCTGCTGTCCAACAGGAAGGCGCGGGAGGTGCTCGGGTTCGAGCCACGCCATTCCTGGCGGGACCAGCGTTCCCGATAGCCGCCCCCCTCCGAGCGTCGCGCGGGCGGGCATAAGCCATGATTCGCCTTGTGCTGGCCCGTGACATGGCCGACGAGTGTAATTTCTCCAGTTCCCCAAACCAGATCGGGAGGCCAAAGGGGCCTCCGTGGCGAGTTCCGCCCGTGGATCGGTCTGCGGACCTGGGAGTTCCCCGCAGGCGAAGAGATCAGGCGATCGGCTTTCGCCACGTCTCCCAGCGGCAGACGACCTCGAAGCCGGTGCTCGCGTACAGCCGACGCGCCGGCTCGCTCTCCGGCCGCGTCGCACAGCCAACGACCGCGTCGGTCGCTTCAAGCGCCCGCAACCGGCGCAGTCCCTCGACCATGACCGCCGACCCGTACCGCTTGCCCCGGTGGCGCGCGGCCGATCCGACCGGCTCGAACAGCCCGGTCCGCGATGCCGGGTCCCACCAGACGATGGCGTACGCCGCCAGGTCACCCTCCGGCGTCACCGCGACGAGATCGAGATCCGGCCGGTAGACCGGGCGTTCCCGCAGCCGCCGGTACCCTTCGACGGTGAATTTCGAGGGCGCCCAGACCTCCCGGTGCAGATCGACCCGCGCCGCGACATCCCGCTCGTCCCCACCGTTGACCGCACGCACGGTCGCGCCTTCCGGCACCGGAACGTCGGGAAGGTCACGATCGAGCACCTGATGATTACCCTGGAAATCCGCCTCGCCGGTCGGGCGATATCCCACACCGGTCAGCAACCGGGAGGTAACGTGGTCGATGCTGCCGGTCTCCGTCGTGATCGCGTCGAGAGGCGTCCCGGCCACTCTCGCCCCGTCGCTCAGGTGCGTTTCCGCCCACGCCGTCATCATCGCGAAGGTCGCGGGAGGATCGGCGACTCCGGGGGCAAGGGCGACCATGAAATGCCTGGGTGGGTACAGCCACACAAACCCGGCCAGCTCCCCGGACGCCTCCTCGAACAGGTGGACCCGCGTCGTCGGGTCGATCACCGTGTTCTGGAACAATCCCCAGACGACGTCTCCCGGGTGCAGGTGCCCGGCGCGCGGCCCCGCCGCGATCGTCGCCTCACTGACGAGAGCGAGCATCCGCTGCAGATCGTTGTCTCGATCGCTTTCGTACCACCGGTGCCGGATCACGGCATTTCCCCCACAACGCATGGTCCTGAGACAGCCCACCTCACGAAACGATGCGGCAGGCGTTGTACCGTGATACCGATTCGTTCGGCACCACTCCCACGACCCGTACGGTTCACGATACGCTACCCATGGCACCGGGTCGACACGGCCAGGAGCCGCGCGTTGCCGGGGCTTCAGGCGTTCCCGACGTGCCTGAACGAGGTCACTCGATCGCGCGTACGACCGGTCGTGGCCCCATGCGAAACGGACGAAATGTGGCGATCGGACAGCAACAGCTTGAAACCCCCATTGGCAAGGGCACCGAACGCCGGGCCACCACCTCCGCGCCCCGGATGAGCGCGCGGGACTGGCTGCTGCTCGGCCTTCTCTCGCTGATCTGGGGCGGGTCGTTCTTCTTCGCGAAGGTCGCAGTGGAGGATATTGGACCGCTGACGGTGGTGCTCGGGCGCGTCTCGATCGCGGCTGTAATCCTCAACCTGCTGGTCGTCAGCCGCGGACTGACGATGCCCCGTCGCCTCGCCGGCTGGACACCGTTTATCGTGATGGGCGTGCTGAACAGCATCATCCCCTACAGCCTGATCTTCTGGGGCGAGATCCACATCGCGAGCGGGCTGGCCGCGATCCTCAACGCGACGACCCCGCTCTTCACGATGCTCGTCGCCCATGTCGCGACCACCGACGAACGGCTGACGCCCGCCAGGGTCGGTGGCGTGGTGATCGGCCTGCTCGGCGTGGTCGCGATCATGGGCGGGGATTTGCTCCAGATCACCAGCAGCAACGGGCTCGCCCAGCTCGCCGTGCTGGCGGCGTCGCTGTCCTATGGGATCTCCGGCGTCTATGGCCGGCGCCTCAAAGGAACCCCGCCGATGATCAGCGCCGGTGCCCAGATGACCGCCGCGACGGTGATGCTCGCCCCGATCGCGCTGCTGGTCGAGCGGCCGTGGGCGACCACCACCCCGGAGCTCGATTCGGTCGCCTCGGTGCTCGCGCTGGCGATCCTGAGCACCGCGATCGCCTACCTGATCTTCTTCCGGATCCTCGCCTCGGCGGGCGCGAGCAACGTCTCGCTCGTGACGTTGCTGGTGCCGGTCAGCTCCCTGACGCTTGGCGCCCTCTTCCTTGATGAGTCATTCGTGCTGGCCCAGCTCGGCGGCATGGCGCTGATCGCCGCCGGGCTCCTGCTGATCGATGGCCGCGTCCTCCACCGCTTCCGGCAGTCACGCCCGGCAATCGCCCCCTCGTGACCAGGTGACCGGCTGACTGCACAGCAACTCGGCAGGATGCCTTGGCTGGCCTCATAGACGATTAAGAGGTAATGGAGCGGACGCGGTCCAATGTGCTAGCCAGTGAGCGCAACTCCAGCGCTGGTTCTCACCGGACTCGTTGTCAGAACACCCATGGGCGGGGTGAAATCGACCGCAAGGAACCCCGTTCCCACGCGCATGTCGGCGACTCGTATGCCCGCCCGAGGCACGCCCGAGAGCCGGTCGGTGTCTCCCACCGTACCGAACGATAACCGCACCCTCGTCACGGTCGTGACGAGGGTGCGGCCTGCTCCAGCGAGGGGTCAGGAGGGCCGCAGGCTGAGGACGTGCCAGCCGCGATCCGGGAACCCCGCACGCGCCGCGACCCGTGCCGATCCAACGTTCCCTCGACCGTGCAGGTAAATCGGCAGTGCACCATCGTCGAGCACGCGCCTCGCCGCCTGGGCGACGAGCTTGCTCGCCAGTCCCCGACCCCGATGGGCGGGATCGGTGCCGACTGCCAGCTCCTGACCGTACGGGTTGAGCCATTTGCGCCCTACCCCGGCGGCATAACGCCCCGCCCGGTCCCACGTCACCAGCACGTCATCGTTGAACGCGTTGAGCCAGGCCGGAAGGCGCGGATCGTCCGGGGCAACCCACTCGCCGATCTCCGCCAGGGCTGGGAGCGACGCCGGGCTGACACACCAGCGAAAGGTGGCACGGCCGAGTGTGTGTCCCGGGACCCCAAGCAGGGCAGGCACGGCCGACGCGGCGGATCGGGATCGCCAGGCCGCCAGAATGCGCTCCAGATCGAGCGATTCGACATTGCCGAGCAGGCTTGGCGACAGCGAGAGCACGGTCCCGGCCGGACTTTCGACGCCCAGCCCGGAGCGCGTCGTGCCGTCCCATCCCGGGCGATCGCGTCCCGGCCAGCCCACCAGCTCCAGTTCACCCCTGGGCGGCCACGATCCAAGCCAGGCGCGCAAGAAGGCGTCGAGCAACCGTTGTTCGCTTTCATCTTCGTTGCCAGAGAGCTGCGCGGGCGATGTCACCGGCGGGGGACAACGTTGCGTCATGGAAGCGATCATCATCGAGGTCTTCTCCCCGTTCGTGCTGGAACGATCGATCGTGTCCTGAGGTGCCGTAATCGGGATCTTCGCTCGTCGCCGCGAGCCGTCCGACAGGCCCAGACACATGTATCCTCTCGCCGGATGATAAGGGTGTACGTTCACCCGCGCCTAGTTTACTGTATCGTCCCGCCGCTGGCATGCCGCGGGCCCGACCCGACCGTCTCACGCCAGCGAATCTTCCGCGTTGCAAGGATCAGACCCGCGCCGTGTCGACAGCCTACCCGTACGGCCCATCCACCGGGATCGTCACCCGTTTCCTCATTCAGCCAGCCAGCCGGATACAAGGAGTCCATGCCATGACCGCGACTATCACGCCTGACGCCACGGTCGGCACGACATCGCTGGAAGAAGCCCGTTGGCGGGCAATGCTGAATCGCACGCTCGGGCCTCTCGATCCGTTCGTGATCGGGGTCCGGACGACGGGGATCTTCTGCCGCGTCGGCTGCCCCGCGCGGACCCCGCATCGCACCAACATCGTGTTCTTCGATGCTGCCACCGAGGCGCGAGACGCAGGGTTCCGAGCCTGCAAGCGTTGCCATCCGGACGTGGGCGACCTCTCGCCGTGGCGCTCGCAACGGCAGATCCGGGAGGACGGGCGTGGTACCCTGTCCGCCCGATCCGCGCGAATGTGACATCCCGCTGGAGCGATCAGATTCGACCTGCCCCTGAAAGGTCCGCCCATGACCCAGCTACCAGCCGTCGATAGGGCCATGCGCGATGGGCAATACCGGGACCCGGTCAACCTCGGCGCCCGGATTGAGCTTCACCAGCGGTTCAGCACCAACTGCCAGGGCTGGCTCGACTGGCTCGGGGAGCAGCTCGACCTCCAGCGAGGGTCGGCGGTTGCCT
>DASYVY010000022.1:0-2524 GCA_035936535.1 Thermomicrobiales bacterium
CATGGACGCTGGGCGCCCCCGGTTCGAGACAGACCGCAGAGAGCGGGATGAGCTGGCGGCCCGCTTTTTCGATGCGCTCCGGGAGGGCGACGTCGCCGGCCTGCGGCAGCTGCTCGCCGCTGCCGTCCAGATGGTCGGGGATGGCGGCGGCAAGGCCCCACAGTGGGCCGCGGGCATCACCGGCGCCGATGCGGTGGCCCGGATGCTTGCCTTGACCTTTCCCTGGTTCGCCCGGATCGACGTCACGGTGGAACCACACGAGGTAAACGGCCATCCGGGCGCAATCTGCCGGGATCGGGATAACAAGGTGCTCAACACCCTGGCGCTTGACATACTCGATGGGCGGATCCAGACGATCCGCTCGGTGATCAACCCCGACAAGCTCCGGCACGTGGGGCCAGTAGCGGACGCCTGGGCGGTCATCCGCGAGGCGAACCGGGTTCGCCGCACAAGTTGACCGGAAGAGCCGGTTTCGCTCCTGCGCTCCTGCCCCCACACGCAGCTCAACGGCAGCTGGCCGGTAACGGGAGTTGATGTGGCGGGAGTAGGGTCTGGGCGGATGGTCTCTGCCACGGCCACATCATCGCGCTGGCCGGAAGCGGAAGCGATCGCCGGCGCTGTGCCGCAGGCGTGACCTGTCAGGGGCAAGACCGGCGCACATGCCCGTTGGATCTCCGCAAGCCACTCGGGGTGAATCCCGCGCCTCACACAATGCCACGCCAGACCTGCCTCGGACGGGATCGTTCCGGGCTGGTCTGGTGTCGTTGATGGAATCCGTGTCTCCAAACGCCCTTGACGCGAGCCTGGACGCCTGCACCGATTATGGATGCCCTGGTAGACGGATGGGGGATCGACGATCGTAGTGGCTGGTCTATCCCAGCCTCTGCCGGTTGGAGCCAGCGCCGCATCAATATATCATCCAATAGTTCATCCTTCATACTGGATGCATGATGAGGCGTGTGGATCTGCCTCATGGACGCGAAGGGTGCGTGGAATGACACTCAAGACCATGTCGTCCAATGATGCCAAGCAGCACTGGGGCTCTGTAATGAACGCGGCCAGCAGCCTGGACGATGCGGTGATCGTGGAGTCTCACGGCAAGCCGAAAGTCGCGGTGATCTCGTACGACCGGTTCGAGAAGCTCCAGGAGCTGGAAGAGAGGGCGCGACGGGCATGGGCATTGGAGCAGTTGCGCCAGCTGGAGGAACGCATCGGAGACCGCAACAGCGATCTCACGGACGAGCAGATTGAAGAGCTGGCAGACCGGTTCTCACGCGAGTTCGTCGATGATCTGGTCGCCGAAGGCAAGGTGGTGTTCGAAAGTAATGCCAAGGGGTGAGAGCATGTGTTGACACGAACATTCTCACCAGCTATCTGATCGCTCCACCCTCCGACAATCTACTTTCCAACATTGTCCGCGGCGCGCTTCGAGGAGCCTTCACCCTAGTCGTCGCGGAGTTGACTCTCACCGAGCTGAGCAGAAGAGTTCAGAGTAAGCCGTATCTCGTTGATCGTATATCGATTGCCATGTTGAACCAGTTTGTTGCGTCACTGCGAGAAATTGCGGAGGTCTATCCTCTGCCATCCGACCCACTGCCACGAGTCGTACGCGATCCCAGGGACGACTACCTGCTCGCACCAGCTGTACTTGAACAGGTCGATTACCTAGTCTCTGGGGACAATGACCTTCTCGATCTCGGCGCGTTCCAAGGAGTGCGGATGGTTTCCCCTCGTGAATTCGTTGACATTCTGGATGCATCACCCGGACTGGCTTGATCGACCCACCTCACAGGCGCAAGCTCCGGACGATATGGGGAATCGGCACCGCATGGTGCACCCGTCCCCGGTAGCCCGTCGTGGTCTCGGCCATGAAGAGCGAGTTCAGGATCGCTTCCTCAACGGCCTCCCGCACCGCGATAAAGAGCGGGTCCAGGCTCCCGTCCGGGACTGCCCGCAGCCATGAAGTGGAAAAGGCGAGCGCATAGTCCTCGCTTCCGTGGGAGAAGCGCGCCCACCTGGCCCATCGCGAAGACCGCCCGGCGGGACACCCGGCCGAGCTGGCGCGCATCCAGGGCGGCATCGGTCGCGACGACGATCATGCACGAGTTGCCGCGCTCCGCCTCATCGTCCTCACCGGCGGCCCCTGCCCCGGCAAGGGCCGTCGCGCGGTCGATTGGCACGCCCAGCACGGTTAGCACGCCGGAGAAGTTCGCCTGGACGAGCACGCCGATGGTGGCCGTCTCGCCAGAGTGCGGCAGCCGGACCATGCGCGACGATGTCCCGATTCCGGCCTTGAACCCCAGCGCACTGGTGCCTGTGCCCGCACCGACGCAGCCTTCCGGCACCGGGCCTTCGGTCGCGCCCTGGAGTGCGCCGAAGACGTGCTCCTCGGTGATCGGGCGAGCGCGGATGTCGGACAGGTCGCCGTCGTTGGTCTCCCCGACGACCGGGTTGACGGAGGTCATGCCGTCGTTGCCCGGCCGCGACAGCATGTACGAGACAACCGCATCGGCACAACGAAACG
>DASYVY010000023.1:0-6179 GCA_035936535.1 Thermomicrobiales bacterium
ACCTTGTCGCTCGACCTGCGCCATCCCGACCCCGATGTCCGTGAGCAAACCGTCAGCGAACTCCGGGAGGCGGCGAACGCCATCGCCGGCCGGCGATCGGTCGACGTGAGCTGGACCGATACGGGAGGGTTCCGCGAAACCCCCAGCGACGAGGCGCTCAACCGGATTCTGGGAGAGGCGATCGCGGACCAGGGCATCGAGGTGCTCGAGGTCTTCAGCGGTGCCGGGCACGACGCCGTCTCGATGGCGGAGATCGCGCCGGTGACGATGCTCTTCGTCCGTTGCAAGGATGGGATCAGCCACAACCCGCTGGAGTCGATCACGACCGAGGACGTCGCTGTTGCGCTTCAAGTACTCGATGACTTCATCGACCGCCTGCCCACCGTGGAGACAGCACCCGCATGACATGGCCGGCACAGCTTCTGAGACCAGCCACTACGATGCGAAGACACGAGTAGGCGAGGGTCGGTGCCTGCACTGGGCAAGGTTGCGTAGGGGCAGACACGGGGGTCTGCCCTTCTAGGGGAGGCCAACAGCCCGCACGACATGAACGAGTCGAGGAAGTCCGCGTGCCGCACTTCGACCTGATCGTCCGAAACGGCTTGGTCGTCTCCTCCACCGGAGAGCGACGCGCCGATCTCGGCGTCATCGACGGCATGTTCGCGGCGATCGAGCCGGAGCTTGGGGGCACCGCTCGTGACGTGATCGATGTCGAAGGCGCCGTTGTCTATCCCGGTGCCGTCGATCCGCATGTCCACTTCAACGAGCCCGGACGAACGGACTGGGAAGGCTGGGCGAGCGGCAGCGCTGCACTGGCCGCCGGTGGCGGCACGACTTGCCTGGAGATGCCGCTCAATGCCACGCCCCCGACGCTTGACCGTGCATCGTTCACCGCCAAGGCTGAGGCGGCGTCCGCGAAATCCCACGTCGACTTCGGATTGTGGGGCGGGCTCACCCCCACGAACCTGGATCATCTGGAGGATCTGGCCGGATGTGGCGTGATCGGGTTCAAGGCGTTCATGTCCGCCTCCGGCACCGTCGACTTCCAGCACGCCGACGATGACACGCTGTTCCGGGGCATGGCCCTCGCCGCCCGGCTCGGCTTGCCGGTGGCCGTTCATGCCGAGAACGATGCCATTACCAGCGGCATGGCCGCGAGTCTGCGGCGCTCGGGACACACGAGCGCCCGCGACTATCTCGCGAGCCGTCCGGTAGTCGCCGAGCTGGAGGCGATCGGACGGGCGATCACCCTCGCGGAGGCAGCCGGGTGCGCGCTGCATGTCGTTCACGTCTCCACCGGGCGCGGCGTGGCGATGATCGCGGAGGCGCGGGGCCGGGGTATCGACGTTACCTGCGAGACCTGCCCGCACTATCTCCTGTTCACCGGGGAGGATGTCGAGCGGATCGGCGCCCTGGCGAAGTGCGCGCCGCCCCTCCGAGACCGGCAGACGCAGGAGGAACTCTGGTCCGCCCTGGAGATGGGAGATGTCGACTGGATCGCCTCCGATCATTCGCCGGCGCCCTCGTCCATGAAAACCGGCGACGACTTCTTCGCGATCTGGGGCGGCATCAGCGGCTGCCAGCACCTGATCGAAGCGACCATCCCCGCGTGCCTGGAGCGCGGCATCCCGCCCCAGCAGATCGCGCGGCTGATCGCGACGAATGCCGCCGGTCGCTTCCGGCTGGACGGCAAGGGCGACATCGCGGTCGGCAAGGACGCCGATTTCACGTGGGGACATGCGGCGGAGCCCCGCTCGCTCAATCGGCAGCACGTCCACTACCGGCACCCGGCCTCGCTCTGGGATCACCATCCGCTTGGCTGGCGGGTGCGCGGCACCGTCCTCCGGGGAACGCTCGTAGCCCTCGATTCGCGGATCGTCGCTCCCCCATCAGGGCGCCTGCTCCGGCCGGACGGACCTGTTTCCTGAAAGGTGCTCCAGCGGCCAACGATCCGCAGGGATGAACCTGCCGTTCATCCGTTCGCTCGGCTTCTTGGTCCCGCCGCCGATCACGCGATGCCCACCGCGGGATCGGCGGTATGGAATGTGGCCCCATGCGGCCGTGCCATGTCGCGTGAGACAATGCGGCATGCAGATCACGAATGCCCCTTCACCGACACCATCCCGGCCCTTTGAGCTCTGGCGTTGCATGATCCGGAGAGAGTGGGCGCGATGCGACTGACCTGGGATACGTGCTATCAGCCGGCGACGCTCGATGCCGCGCTGACCTTGCTCGCCGACCTTGGGGCCGAGGCGCGGATCGTCGCCGGCGGCACCGATGTTCTGGTGGAACTGTCACGCGATATCAAGCCGACGTCGACCCTGATCGACATCAGCCGGATCGCGGAGCTGCGGGGCATCCGGCAGGTGGGTGACACGATCGAGCTGGGCGCCCTGACCACGCACAACGACGTGATCGCATCCCGGCCCTGCGTCGAGGAGGCGTTTCCCCTTGCGCAGGCCTGCCACGAGATCGGCGCCCCACAGCTGCGAACGCGGGCGACGGTCGCCGGCAACTTGGTGACTGCCTCGCCCGCCAACGACACAATCTCGCCGCTGATCGCCCTTGATGCGTCGCTGGTGCTGACCAGCCAAGGCGGGTCGCGGACCGTCCCGATCGGCGAGTTCTTCACCGGGTTCCGGTCCACCGCCCTGCGGCCGGACGAGCTGATCACCAGCATCCGGATTCCCCGCATGGGGGCCGACCAGCGCGGGCTCTTCTTCAAGCTCGGCCTCCGCCAGGCGCAGGCGATCTCGGTGATCCATGGGGCGATGGTGCTGACCTTCGATGGCGACGTGGTGCGCGATGCCAGGATCGCGCTCGGCTGCCTGGCCCCGACGGTCGTTCGCGCGGGGACGGTCGAGCATGTCCTGCGGGGCAGGCGGCTCGATCCGGTGACGTGTGCAGACGCCGCCCGGCTGGCCCACTATGACGCGTCGCCGATCGACGACATCCGGGGTTCCGCGACCTATCGCCTGCAATCGCTCGAACGGCTGATCGCTCACTCGCTCGCGCGCCTCGGCCAGTCCCGGGAACGCGATGGTTGGCCCGAGCACGTGATCCTGCTCGATACCGGCGACAATCGCCCCCGGCTTAGCCGCGAGCCCGGCCAGGCAACGCCGGTCGAGACAATCCGGACGACGCTCAACGGTCGTCCTGCCGCGTTCTCGGGCAATGCCCCGCGCAAGACGCTGCTGGACCTCGTGCGCGAGGACGCAGGGTTGACCGGCGCCAAGGAAGGCTGCGCCGAGGGCGAATGCGGCGCGTGCACCATCTGGCTCAACGGCCAGGCGGTGATGTCCTGCCTGGTGCCGGCCGCGCAGGCCGATGGCGCCCATGTGACCACGATCGAGGGACTCGCGAACGGCGAGGACACTGCCCTCCATCCCCTGCAGCAGGCGTTCATCGACACGGGCGCGGTCCAGTGCGGATTCTGCATTCCGGGGATGATCATGGCCGGAGCGAAGCTCCTGGAGGAGCGGTGCGAGCCGACGACGGCTGATGCCCTGACGGCGGTCAGCGGCAACATCTGCCGCTGCACCGGCTACCGCAAGATCCTGGACGCGATCGCCCGAGCCTCGACGGAGCAACCGACCGTGGACCAGGGGGCCGCATCGTGACCGACCTCGCCAAACGCCCCGCGGTGATCGGTGAATCCCATGTCCGCCCCGACGCGCTGGGTAAGGTGACCGGCGCGGCCGAGTATCCCGCCGACCGGATCCGGGCGAGCATGCTGCACGCCCGGGTTGTCTTCGCTCGCACGCCCCGCGCCCGGCTCGTGCGCCTGGATGCGGCGCCAGCACTGGCGATGCCGGACGTCGCCGCCGTGCTGACGGCGGCGGATGTGCCATTCAACGCCTTCGGGCTGATCGAGCACGACCAGCCGGTGCTCGTCCCGATCGGTGGCGAGGCCCGGTTCTTCGGCGACAAGCTGGCGGTCGTGATCGCTGAAACGCCGGATGCCGCCACGGCCGGAGCCCGTGCCCTCGACATCGAGCTGGAGACATTGCCGCCGGTGCTCGACCCTGAAGCGGCGATGGAGCCTGAATCACCGCTCGTGCACGAGGGCCATTCCTCGAATGTCCTGCTCCACGTCCCGATCCGCAAAGGGGATGTCGGGACGGCATTGCGGAACGCCGACGTCACCGTTTCCGGCGAGTTCTCGACCACTTGGCAGGAGCATGCCTTTCTCCAGCCGGAGGCCGGCACCGCGTGGGTCGATGAGGACGGCCGGCTCGTGCTGGAGACCGCCGGCCAATGGCTGCACGAGGATCGGCGTCAGATCGCGACGATGCTGGAGATCGAGGAAGAGCGGGTCATCGTCCGCTACAACGCGATCGGAGGCGCCTTCGGGGGCCGCGAGGATCTCTCCATCCAGCATGTCCTGGCTCTGGCCGCCTGGACGCTGCGCGATGCCTTTCCCGGCCGCCCGGTGGCGCTCCAGTGGACCCGCGAGGACTCCATCATCGGCCACCACAAACGGCATCCAGTGCGCATCCGCTGCACCTGGGGGGCGACCACGGACGGAGCGATCACGGCCGCGCGAGCCACGGTGATCGCCGACGGTGGCGCATATGCTTCGACGTCGGCGGAAGTGCTGAAGTGCGCATCCGTCTTCGCCACCGGATGCTACGAGATCCCCAATATCGCGACCGATGGCTACGTGGTCTACACCAACAATGTGCCCAGCGGTGCGTTTCGCGGGTTCG
Source organism: Thermomicrobiales bacterium (assembly GCA_035936535.1). Classification (GTDB taxonomy): domain Bacteria; phylum Chloroflexota; class Chloroflexia; order Thermomicrobiales; family UBA6265; genus CADCWJ01. Next base: position 4,710 of record DASYVY010000023.1, read on the forward strand.
GTGCCCCGCAGGCGCAGTTCGCGGTGGAATCGATGATCGGCCGGTTGGCTTCGGCACTCGGCATGGATGCGGTCGAGCTGCGGCGGCGAAACATCTACCGAGAGAACAGCCTGGAGCCGACTGGAAACCCGTTGCCGCCCGGTGTTTCGGCATTGCCGGTGCTCGATGCCGCCGTCGAATGCGCCTCCGGGCATTTCGCGCCCCTTCGCGAGGAATCCCTCCCTCCCCACATCCGGCGGGGGTTCGGGTTTGCGTCCGGCATCAAGAATGTCGGCTACTCGTTCGGCTATCCGGACAACGCCACCGCGACGGTCGAGTTGTTCGGCCGGGGGGAGGTCGAGCGAGCGATCGTCCGCATCGGCGCGGCGGATGTCGGCCAGGGAACGCACCTTGCCCTCCGGCAGATCACGTCCGGCGTGCTCAACGTGCCGGTGGACCGGATCCGGATGATCACCGATGACAGCTCACAGGCGCCGAATGCCGGCTCGGCATCGGCATCCCGGCTGACGTTGCTGGCGGGTGGCGCCGTCCACCAGGCGGCGACCGAGGCGCTGGACGCCTACCTCAACAGCGAGGAGACGCACGTCGTGGTGACAGCAAATTTCCGTCCTCCGGCGACGACCGCGCTCGACCCCGTCACCGGCGCGGGGACGCCGAACTTCTGCTACGGCTACGCCGCCCAGGCCGTCGCCGTCGATGTCGACACCGTCACCGGGCAGGTGCGGGTGCTGAGCATCATCAGCGCCCACGATGTCGGCACCGCGATCAACCGCCAGCAGGTCGAGGGGCAGATCGAGGGGTGCTTGGCCCAGGCGCTCGGGTACGCGCTGATGGAGCACATCGTCTCGGACCGGGGCAGGATCGCGAATCCCCACTTCAGCACCTACCTGCTGCCAACGGCCCTGGACATGCCCGTCGATGTCGTGCCCGTGATCCTCGAGCTTGCCGATCCAAACGGCCCGTTCGGCGCCCGCGGCATGGCGGAGATGCCGCTCGTGCCGTTCGCCGGAGCGGTGGCCGCCGCCATCCACGACGCCACCGGGATCTGGCTGAGCGACCTGCCCTTCGTCCCCGAGCGGGTGCTCTCCGGGATCCTCGCATCCTGAGCAAGCTAGGCAGCCCCCGACCTTGCCTGGTTATGTGTCGGCAGCCTCGGCACGATTGTCATCCTTCACTGTCGTCATCCAGAGGGAGCGAATGGCCTGCACAAGACCGGCCACTACACCGAGGAAAGGTCGCAGGTCGCTCCGTATGGGCAATGAACAGGGAAAGGGTCATGCGGGACCTGCCGGCCGATGGTTTTGTAGTAGAGGCCCCTGTGGCCTCCCGCCGTGGCCATCTGTCTACATAGGGGCACGCGCGTCCGCGACGGCCTTGGGCACGCCGCAGCTGCTCGGTGCGGCTGCAGACACATGGGTCTGCCCCCACGGGGTGGGCGGTAGCAGCGAGTGACGACGCGGGGTGGGGGAT
>DASYVY010000024.1:0-6134 GCA_035936535.1 Thermomicrobiales bacterium
CAATGTAGGTACTCGTACGGGCGGACTCATGGACAATTGCCCATGAGTCCGCCCTTCTTCTGGCCGCGACCCGCTAACCTGCGACGGCGGCAGGTTCGGCCACTGCCGTTGCCGGGTCGCCGCCGGTGCGCAGGAGCGCGAAGTACTTGGCGTCCGGATGGTGGATCACGATGGCCGCGGTCGTCTGCTCCGGGCTGAACTGGAAGCCGTCCGTCACCTCGACGCCGATCGACCCCATGTCCAGCAGCTGGTCGACCAGCAGGTGCTGCTCCAGGTCGGGGCACGACGGATACCCCCACGAGTAGCGCTTGCCAGTCTCCTCCCCGATGCCGAGCATCGAGCGGATGCGCTGGTGGACCAGCTCAGCCAACCCTTCGGCGCTGGAGACGCTCAGGCCGTGGCTGAAGTAGCTCTCGGAATAGTCCCCCCGCGCTTGGGTCTCCTCCGTGCGCTGGGTGGCAGCGGATCCCATGGTCACGATCTGGAAGGCGACGACATCCTTGCGGCCGCTGTCGAGTGGCTGGAAGTAATCCGCAAGGCAGAGGCGCTCGCGTGCCGGCTGGCGGGGGAAGGTGAAGCGCAGGACCTCGCGTCCGTGATCATCCGGATCGAAGATGATCAGGCCGTTCTTGTCGCTGTTGGCGGGGAAGAATCCGTATCTCACCCGCGGCTGGAGCCACCCGTTCCGCTCCGCGTCCTCCTGCATCGCCTTGAGCCGGGGCAGGAACTCCTCCTTCTGCAAGGTCTCCCATGCCTCGTCCTTGACGCCCTTGCCGCCCCAGTGAAGGCGGAACAGCGTTTTCAAGTCGAGATGTGGCCAGATGTCCTGAAGCGTGAAGTCGGTCATCTCACGGACGCCCCAGAACGGTGGCGTCGGCGGGTCGACCAGCCGCGTTTGTGACCGTTGGGTGTCGGAGGCGTCGGCCGGGGCGATGAAGGATTCCCGGGTCCGCTTGTTCAGGGTCTTGCGAGCTCGTTCGAGCGTCTCCTCCTTGAGGCGGTCGCGCCGGTCGGGGACGATGATCTGGTCCATCAGCGAGAGCCCCTCGAAGGCATCCTTGGCGTAGAACACTCCGGGCTCGTAAGACGTGTCCTCGGCGACGAACAGCGCGCGATGCGCATACGCCGGGTTGATCGCCGCCCCCCCGATCATCACCGGGAACGTGTGCCCACCATGATGGAGCTCCTGGACGCACAGCGGCATCTGCTTGCTCGTGGACACCAAGAGCGCGGAGAGCCCGATTGCCGTGGCGTTGTGCTCGACCGCCGCGTTGATGATCCGGCTGATCGGCACCTGCTTGCCGAGGTCATGCACGGTGTAGCCATTGTTGGAGAGGATGGTGTTGACCAGATTCTTGCCGATGTCGTGAACGTCGCCGTAGACGGTCGCGAGCACGACAGTCCCCTTGGTCGCCCCCTCCTGCTTCTCGAGGTAGTTCTCGAGCTGGGCGACCGCCTTTTTCATCGTTTCGGCGGATTGCAGCACGAACGGCAGGATCAGCTCTCCCGCGCCGAACTTGTCGCCGACCTCCTTCATCGCGGGGAGCAGCACGGAATTGAGCACGTCGACCGCGTCACCGCTCTCGGCGACGGCCTGATCGATGTCCGCTTCGACGCCTTCCTTCTTGCGATGGACGATCCGGTAATGCAGTCGCTGCCGGACATCCATCTCCATCATCGGGTCCGGGCCGCTGCTGGACGCGTCCTCCGTCTTGCCCTCCCAGGCTTCGATCACGTGCTGGAGGGCGTCCGGTGTCCGGTTGAAGATCAGGTCCTCGGCGAGCTTCCGCTCGTTCTCCGGGATCTCGGCGAACGGCACGACATGGGACGGGTGGACGATCGCGAGGTCGAGGCCGGCCTTGATGCAGTGATACAGGAAGACCGCGTTGATCACCTTGCGGGCGGCGGGGTTGATCCCGAAGGAGACGTTGGAGATGCCGAGCACGGACTTCACGCCCGGCAGGGCCTCCTCGATCATCCGGATGCCCTCGATCGTTTCCACCGCGGAGTTCATGAATTCCGGGTCGCCCGTGGTCAGCGGGAAGGTGAGGGCGTCGAAGATCAGGTCCTCGGCGGCCAGTCCGTATTCCGAGGTCACGATGTCATGGATGACCCGGGCGACCTCGAGCTTGCGCTCGCGCGTTTTCGCCATGCCCTCCTCGTCGATCGTGAGGGCGATCACCGCGGCGCCGTGCGCCATCGCCAGCGGCATGACCTTTTCAATGCGCTCGCGTCCGTTCTCCATGTTGATGGAGTTGATGATGGCCCGGCCCGGGTACTGCTCCAGCGCATCCTCGACGACATCGGCCTCGGTCGTGTCGATGACGAGCGGTCCCTCGACGGTCAACGCCAGCTTTTTCACCAGCTTGCGCATGACGTCCGCTTCATCGGTCCGCTCGGTCAGGGCGACGCTCACATCGAGCAGGTGCGCGCCCTCCTCCATCTGCTCGACGGCGACGTTGAGCACGCCCTCGAGATCGTCGGCGATTACGAGCCGCTTCACCTTGCGCGAGCCTAGGGTGTTGACCCGCTCGCCGATGATCGTCGGCGCCGGTTCCTGGGCGAGGTCGAACGCCTTCATCATGCTCGCGACCTGGGGTCGCGGGTTGAGCGGCCGCATCGTCACCGGCAGCCGGTCGACTTCCCTGATGATGTGATCGATGTGGTCCGGGGTCGTGCCGCAGCAGCCGCCGACGATGCCGACCCCGAAGGATTCGACCATGTCGCGGAGCTGCCGCGCGAATGGCTCAGGTTCCATCGGGAATACGGCCTGGCCATCGACGTTGATCGGGAGGCCGGCATTCGGGATGATCGACACCGGCTTGGTGCTGTACTCGCCGAGATAGCGGGCCGGCTCGCGCATGTAATCCGGACCGGTCGAGCAGTTCAGCCCGATGATATCGACGTTGAGATGCTCGAGGATCGTGAGAGCGGCACCGATATCGGTACCCAGCAGCATGCGCTCGGACGTATCGAGCGTGATCGATGCCTGGATGGGCAATCGTTTCCCGGTCGTCTCGAACACCTGGCGGGCGGCGAAGATCGCCGCCTTGAGCTCGAGGATGTCCTGGACAGTCTCGATGATCAGGGCATCCACCCCGCCGTCGATCAGTCCCTGGATCTGGGGTACGAAGAGGTCGACGACCTCGCGGAAACGATGCTGGCCCAGCATCGGGTCTTCCGAGGCGGGAAGCAGGCCGGATGGCCCGATCGACCCGGCGACAAACCGTGGTCGGGTCGAGGTGCTGTAGGTATCGGCCACGCGCCGGGCAAGCGCCGCCGCCGTCTTGTTGATGTCGTACGTCTGGTCACCAAGGCCATATTCCTCGGCCTTGATGACGCTGGATCCGAACGTGTTGGTTTCGATGACATCCGCTCCGATTTCGAGGAAGGAGGCATGGATGTCCTCGATGATCGAAGGTTTCACAACCGAGAGGTAATCGTTGTAGCCTTCCTTGTCCTGACCACCGTAATCATCCGGAGTCAGTCCGAGGTTGAGGATCGTGGCACCCATCGAGCCGTCGTAGAAGACGGGGCGGGATCGAATCAGTTCGGGAAGGGTGGTCACTCCGGGGGTCCTCCGTGAGGCGGGTACACAGCGTGATGGTCCAGACGTCGGATGATCTAGGCCGCTCGCGTCATCCCGACGCATCGTCATGCCTGTCATGTCTATTGAACACGATTATGCGGCCGGATACCCGTAGCGATCGCGGCGATGGGTCGAAGGCATAACGGGCCGCTCCTGCGACGTGGCCTGAAGCGTCGTTTGCGACGGCAGACAGGTGACAAGGACCGGGGACCTTTCCCTCTGTCGAAGATGCATCAAGTGAGCGAGCCGGTGTGGCTGAGATGCGCGGATGTCCCAGCGCCATGCCAGCCAACAGCGAAGCTTTGGAACAGTTCGGCGTATAATCCAACGATCAGGGCGAGCGAGAGGTGAGCGGAGCCACTTGGTCGTCATACCTGTGGAAAAGGACGGAACACGTGTCTGATGCCGTCAGGCGAGTGCTCGATCATATCGTCTCGACGTATGTCGTCCAGGAGGAGGTGCGATCGATCGATCGGGATGCACCGAACAACTCCGATGGCGACGCGATCGAGACCGACAAGATCGAGGCGATCCGCCGGGAAGAGGATCGTGCTCACCATCTTGCCTCGTCGTTCGAGGCGGGCCTGCATCGGGCGTGGCACCGGGCGCGAATGGGCGGGCACGAGATCGCCCTGGATGATCGCAAGCAGGACGAGAACCGGATCGCCGATGCCCTGATCCAGCTCCTCGTTCGATTCGACTTCGCGGCGTCCCGCACCGAACAGACGGATTCCCGGCACTACATCTACCATATCTCGGTCAACTGGGATCGACTGCGCCAAATCGCGGACGAGGCCGACGTGGATCTCGACGGGGTGCTGGCAGCCGCCGAACACCGGGCAAATCGATGAGGTGTCGCCCGCCGGCACTCAGGGAAAGGGAGAACGAAACGGAAGCGCCAGCGCCGTTCCGGATGCCCGACCCGGCGGCCGAGCAGCGGCTTGCCCGGCGGATCGGTGTCACCTTCGCCGATCCGCTGCTCCTGCGGTTGGCACTCACGCACCGCTCGGTGATCCAGGACTGGCTGACGATCCCGGAGATCGAGGCCAGGCTCCAGAGCAACGAGCGCCTGGAGTTCCTCGGTGACGCGGTGTTGGGCGCGGTCGTCGCCGAGCGCCTCTATGAGAGGGATCCATCCGCCGACGAGGGAATGCTCACGCGGCAGCGGGTCGCGATCGTCCGCGCCGAGACGCTGGTGCGGTGGGCGCGTGAGCTGGGCCTGCATCACTGCCTGTATCTGGGCACGGGCGAGCGGGTCAGCGAGGGGATCCGCGACCGGATGCTCGCCGGAGCCTTCGAGGCTCTCGTCGGGGCGATCCACCTCGACCAGGGGCGCGATGCCGCCACGGCGTTCGTGATGCAGTTCCTCCGGCGCGACATCATCTCCCTGCTTGCCAACGATCAGGAGCTGAATCCCAAAGGGCGTCTGCAGGAGGTGATGCAGGAGCGGACCGGCATCGCGCCCGACTACGTCACGATCTCTGAGGAAGGACCCGACCACGCGCGCTACTTCACGGTCGCGGTCGTCCTCGATGGCCAGCATATCGGTGTTGGCAGCGGGACAAGCAAGCGCGCGGCGCAGCAGGAGGCCGCGCGTCAGGCGCTGATCTCCCTCGGGGACGAGGAGACGCTCCGGGCGGAGGCCGATCTGGCAGCGGTCGTACCGGCCGCTGCGCGTGGTCGTATGCCGGGCCCCACAGCCCCGCCCGCCACCGAGCGATCGTCCCGGGAAGGATAGGCATGCCGTGGCCGGAGGCGCCTACAACGACATCGCGATCTTCAGTGGCAACTCCAACCCGTGGCTGGTGGACGAGATCTGCGATTACATCGGCTTGCCGCCCGGTCGGGCCGAGGTCTTCAAGTTCAGCAACGACAACACCTTCGTCCGGATCGGCGAGAGCGTTCGCCAGAACGACGTCTTCGTCGTCCAGTCGTTTACCACGCCGGTCAACGATTCGATCATGGAGTTGCTGATCATGATCGACACGCTGACCCGGGCGTCGGCGGGTCGCGTGACCGCCGTCATTCCCTATTATGGATATGGCCGCACCGACAAGAAGGATCAGCCACGGGTGCCGATCACCGCGCGGCTCGTCGCCAAGCTGGTCACCCAGGCCGGGGCGGATCGCGTGCTGACGGTCGATCTCCACGCCGGACAGATCCAGGGATTCTTCGATATCCCGGTCGACGAGATGAGCGCGATGTTCCTGACGGCACAGTATTTCCAGGAGAAGCGCCTGGCGAACGCCGTGGTGGTCTCGCCCGATCTCGGCAATACGAAGCGGGCGCGGAACTTCGCCGATGTGCTGGAGTGTCCGCTGGCGATCATCGAGAAGCGACGTCACGGCAATGACGGCAGGACCGAGATGCTCAACCTGATCGGCTCGGTGGAAGGCCGTGAGGTCGTGATCGTCGATGACGAGATCGATACCGCCGGGTCGATCACCCAAGCCGCCCAGGTTTGCCTCGATCGTGGCGCCGGTTCGGTGTACGCAACCTGCATCCACCCGGTGTTCTCGGGCAACGCGGTCCAGCGCCTGATCGG
>DASYVY010000025.1:0-3138 GCA_035936535.1 Thermomicrobiales bacterium
ATCCGCATGGGCGAGGATATCCACGTCGTCCGGATTGGCCAGCATCGAGAAGTTGAGGTGCGAGTTCCTCCAGTCCAGCTTCGAGGAGTGTGACCAGATCGAGGCAAACGTGTCCGGGTACTTGAGCCCGAAGTACATCGCGCCCCATCCGCCCATCGAGAGGCCACCGATTGCCCAGGGGCCGTCGGTCACGTTGAAATGCCGCCTGACGTGATCGGCGATGTCGGTCACGATCAGGTCCTCGTAGTTCTGGCGGCCAAGTCGATCCGCGTGCTTCCAGTTCAGGTAGGCGGAGGTGCCGCCGTCGGGCAGGACGATCACGAGGGGATAGGACTCCGCATAGCGGACAAGGTTGGATCGTTCAATCCACGCGTTACGGTCGTCGCTGAGCCCATGCAATTGCACCAGGACGGGGAAAGGTCCCTCACCCTCTTCCGGCAGGATGACGTTGTACGTGGCGCGCTTGCCCAATGCCGGGCTGCGGAAGTTGATCGTCGCCATCGTCATGCCGGGTGCCCACACGTGGTCGTATCGAACGGTTGCGGAGCGCATGGTCCCATGGATTGGGCATTCACGCCAGCGGTGCGGGAAGCTCCCTCATCTGCCGCACCGGGGAGAACCAGAGCCACGCGGCCGCTAGCAGCTCGCCGCACGCGGCCAGGATCAGCGTCTCGCGCAGGCCGATCGCCGAGCCCAGAGCACCACCCGCGATCGCGCCCATCGGCGTCATCCCCTCGGCCAGCACGCGCACCGTCGCCCCGACCCTGCCGAGGAACTCCCGCGGCACGATTGCCTGGCGCAGGCTCGCTCCATTGACGTTGAAGATTGTCAGACCGATCCCGAAGAAGAACTGGGCGCCAACGAGCACCCCCATGACCACCACCGGCGCCCCGGCCGCCAGCGGCACGAGCAGGTCGCTGAGGGCCACCGTCGCGATCCCCAGCACCATCGACGCTCCGACGCCGATGCGACGGGCCAGGCGGGCCGGCATCACCGCTCCGGCGAGAAACCCGATGCCGCCGATCGAGAAGATGATTCCGATCAGCCCCACCGCGATCCCCAGCTCCCGGATGATGTACAGCACGAAGACCGCCTCGAGCATGGCATTGAAGAAGTTCAGGAGCACCCTCGTGCCGACGAGCGCCCGGAGGCGCTCCTCCCCAAGCGCCAGCCGCACCCCCTGAACCATCTCCGGCCAGTAGCGACCGCAAGTGCCGGTTCCTGGCCCCATGTCCTCCTTTGTGCGCATCCGCGAGAGCATCAGCGCAGACAAGAGATACGAGGCGGCGTCGGCGGCGATCGCGACCGGGGCCGTGAAGAGCTGGATCAGGGTGGTAGCGAGGGTCGGGCCACCCACCTCCGCCACGGTCGCGGTGAGCGCCAGCTTGCCATTGGCATCGACGAGCTGTTCGCGCGGCACGACCGCGGGGAGCAGCGCCCCGTGCGCAAGCCCCGCGATCAGGGAAAGGGTACCGGTGACGAAGGCGACGACATACAACCATTCGATCGTCAGGATGCCCAGCAGCCAGGCGGCCGGAATGGCTGACAGCACGCCCGCCCGGCCAACGTCGCTCATGATGATCAACGGCTTCCGGCGTCGACGATCCACCGCAACCCCGGCGGGCAGGCCGAAGAGGAGGGGCGGCAACGAGCTCATGGCCGTCAGCAGGCCCATCTCGCCGGGCGTGGCATCGACGGTCAGCACGGCCGTCAGCGGTAACGCCAGAAACGTCACCTGCGACCCGATCAGGCTTATCGCCTCGCTCGTCCACAACCGACGGAAGTCAGGGTGCTTCCACAGGCTCGGTGGTGTGCTGGTCATTGCGTCCTCCTGGCCCGCGCCCGTTGCCTGCCGCTTCGAGCGCGCATACCAGGATGGTCGCACCAGAGCGGAGGTTCGGCCAGAGCGGGGCAGCTCGCGCGACTCATTCGGGGAACGTGCTGTCACCTCGGCACGTCGTCTACCAACGAACGGCCGTACGGTGTCACCCGGCGCGCCCCCGGGTGATACACTTGTCCAGACATTTGTCGCGAAGGAGAAGTATCATGGCTGCCTCCGCTTCCATCCCCTCTTTTCCCCCTGACCACGCTTCCCCTGAACGCGGCCGGATCTCCGTGGCCCAGCTCCGGAAGGACCTCGGTATCTCGCGCGAGCGCATGGCCCGCCTGCTTGATGTCAGCGCCCGGACGATCCAGCGCTGGGAGGAGCAGGACCAGCTCCCGTCCAACCGCTGGGTGATGCAGGTCCTGGTCGATGTCCAGAACATCGTCGACCTCGGCTTGCAGGTCTTCGAGCCGCGTGGCGTCCGCCTGATCATGACGACGCCTCAGCCCGGCTTCGGCAACAAGTCCGGACTGGACCTGGTTGAAGCTGGCAGGGCGGGCGAGGTGTTTGGTTATCTCGCCGGAGCCTACGAGGGTTTTCTTGGCACATGATCGCGTCCGATGCGGTTCCACGGCCATGGTTGGGGACAGCGTATCGGCACATCCCGGCGGGGAGGGATCGGGACATCCTCGATTTCCGTTACGCCGGGCAGCATCCGGACAATCGCTGGAATGCCGCGGACGAATCGACGCTCTATCTCGCCGGTGATCCCGGGATCATGATTGCTGAGTGGGGGCGTCACTTCCCATTGATCTTCGATGAGGGCTTGCTGCCTGTCGCGGTGGAGCGGTCGGTGTACCGCCTGTGGCTTCGCCTTCAACACGTCGTCGACCTGCGGGATCCGGCCTCGGTAAGCCACGCCGGCAACGCTTTCTGGTTTCTCGATCGCGATCTGGCTCGGGCTGTCGCGTGTTCAGTACGAGCGACCGGCGCTGTCCAGGCGCTGATCGTTCCCTCGATCGCGTCTCTCGACGACCTCAGCCGCTGGAACCTCGTTGTCTTCCTCGAAACCTTGCCTGCCGACGCCAGCGCGTGGATCACGCGGACGGAGTATGTCGGCCCCCTGCGCTGGCGCTGATCGCGGACAGGTCGAACGGCAGATCGCCTGTGTCACGCGGGGTCCGCTACGGCCTGCCTTGGACTGTTTTCCGGGACAAGACCTGAGCATGGGCACGATGACGATGCCGGCCGGCGGCGGCACGAGAATCCCGGTACGGACCTCCTTGATTCCTCGCACGAGCAGGGAGCCGGAC
>DASYVY010000026.1:0-3641 GCA_035936535.1 Thermomicrobiales bacterium
GGGCAATGCTGCGAGTCTTCTCGCCGTTCGGAAAGAGGCCGGAATATTGGACCTCTGTTTCCGGCACGGCTGACCTGAAAATCCGGATCGGATGTCACATCCGATTGGTGGCCGGTGTCTCCATGCTGAGTGCAGGTAACCCAGAGGAGGACACATGACCAGCAACACCCGCGTTCCCAAGGCTGAGATCACCGGCGTCTACGGCGCCTTACTCAAGAAGATGTCCCGCAAGATGCTCGGCGAGGTACCGGACGTCGTCGCGGTGATGTGGCATTATCCGGCCGTGCTGAAGGACATGATGGGACTAGGCCGCAAGGTCGAGAAGTGGAACCGACTCGACCCGAACCTTGCGTCGTTCGCGAGTATGGCCGCGGCCGGCGCGATCGGCTGCAGTTTCTGCGTGGATCTCGGCTACTTTATGGCGCACAACCGGGGTCTCGACGAGGCCAAGGCACGGGAGGTGCCGCAGTGGAGGGAATCAGACACCTTCACGCCCCTGGAGCGGAGAGTGATGGAGTATGCCGAGGCGATGTGCCTAACGCCGCCGACGGTTACCGACGAGATGGTGGCCGCGCTGCTCAAGGAACTGGGGGCTCCGGCGCTGATAGAGCTGACCGCCAGGGTCGGATTCATGAACCTCTCCGCCCGGGGCAACATCGCGCTCGGTATCCATTCGCAAGAGTTCGCGGCGGCCTGCGGCCTGCCTCCGCTCGCGACCCCATCGGCGGGGGCGATCTCCCCGGCATGAGCGATGACCTGTTCGTCACTCACCGCGGTCTGCTCTTCACCGTCGCCTATGAGATGCTCGGCTCCGCCGTCGATGCCGAGGACGTCGTTCAGGAGACCTGGCTGCGGTGGGCCGTTGTCAACCAGGACGAGGTTCATAACCCGCGCGCCTATCTGGTCCGCATCGTCACCCGGCAGGCACTGAACCGGCTCCGGTCGGTGTCCCGCCGCCGGGAGGAGTACGTCGGGGAATGGCTGCCTGAGCCGCTGCTGACCAGTCCCGATGTGGCCGACGACGTCGAGCTCGCCGAAAGCGTGTCGATCGCGATGCTCACCGTGCTGGAGACCCTTGGTCCGGCCGAGCGGGCAGTATTCGTGCTGCACGAGGTGTTCGAGACGCCGTACCACGAGATTGCCGAAGCGGTGGGCAGGACCCCGGCCGCGGTTCGCCAGATCGCCCATCGTGCCCGCGAGCACGTCGCGTCACGGCGGCCGCGGATGCAGGTGGACCCAGCCCAGCAGCAGGCAGCCGTCGAGAAGTTCATGGCCGCCGTCTCCACCGGCGACGTACAGGGCCTGATGGAAGTGCTCGCACCGGATGTGGTGCTGATATCCGACGGCGGCGGCCAGGTACCGGCTGCCCGGAAGCCGATCACCGGAGCCGGCAAGGTGGTGACGCTCCTGGTTCGCGGCGCGGCGATGGCCCCGGACCTGGTGATGACCACCGCCTGGATCAACGGTCTGCCAGGCGCCCGGATCGACATCGGCGGCACCGTCTCCGCAGTGAGTCTGGTGGTCGAGGACGGCCGGATCACCCGAATCTACTCGATCCACAACCCGCACAAGCTGGGATGGCTGGACAGGGTGGCGGAACTGCGGCGGTGACCATCCTCCGGTATGCGGCATTGCAGCTGATGCTCGGAAGCGCCGCCGGCTCGACCTGGCCGACGACCTCGGCCGCGCTCCCGCCACGTCGCGGCGGACATCCAAGCCGGCGTGATGATGCCGGACCTCGGCCCCGGCTCAAGCGGCGAGCCGTGTGGTTATCGGTTTTGCGAGAAGCGGTTTGGGTGGAGGCCTTTACGGGTGCAGGGCGAAGCGCCCTGCTTCTGCTCAACGGCGCCGGCGCACGCCAAAGAGATCACCGACACGGGCGTCGAAACCGGGGAGGACATCTCCACCCGTGATGCGATCATCGGAACCGAGTTCGCGAGTGTCCACGCCCGTGCTGTAGACGGAGATGGATTGTCGCCGCGGCCAGAGCACCCAGACCTGGCGAGATCCGGCTTCGAGGTAGTCCTGGACCCGATCGTAGATGTCATCCGCCCGGTCATTGGGTGAGATGACCTCGACCGCGAGAGTTGGCGGGCCATCCCAGAACCCCTCAGGAATCCCCTCATCCGGAACGTGCTCCCAGGCTACGAACGACACGTCCGGAATGCGCACCTGATCCGGCTCGCGTCGGATCACGTAGGCGAGACCGTCGGGCAGGACGAGACCGAGATCGTGCTGTCGGGCGAAATCCTCGAGCAATCGCGCGAGCGCAAAGACAATCATGGCGTGCAATGCACCTGCACCCGGCACCTCGGACACTGTTCCATTGACCAGTTCAAGGTGCTTGCCGGGCACCTCGGGCATCTCCCAGAGGTCTTCGGATGTGACCTGCTGTTTCACGCTCATATGGACGCTCCTTCGAACGGGCCTTTCCCGCATGACAGGACACCGGTGACTCGACGCCTACCGCTCCCAAGCCGGATCAGCGAAGCGCTAACGCCGCACCTCGCCGCGGCGGACATCCATCCGGACGTGCTGCGGTCGACCCACTGCCCGGTCTGATCACGCCGACGGGGCTGTAGATCCGTCGGCGGATACACTCGAATGACATTATTGTGTTCATGACGGTAAGGCTGCACAGTTGCACCACCATCGGACGCTGGAGCAGCGCAAAAGCAACACTGACGTCCAAGGGAAAGAGTACGACCTATAACGATCGTCCAAATTGAGGACGGCTCGGGTGGGAAAAGGCAAATCAGTACGACTGTTCCTTGTCGAAGGAGCACCGGGCGGAATGATTACTGCCGAGATCATGAACTGGACCGGTCATGTCGTTGCCGCATCCCGGTCGGATCTCGATGCCCTCTTGAAGCGCCCCGAACTGTCGCGCACCGGCATCTATTTCCTGATCGGCGAGAACCCCAACAACCCTCTGGAACCGATGGTCTACATTGGCGAGGGGGATCTGGTCAAGACACGTCTTTACGCCCACGCCAAGCCCGAAAACCAGACCGGGAAAGACTTCTGGAATCGGACTATTGTGTTCACAAGCAAAGACGCAAACCTCACCAAGGCACATGCCCGCTACCTGGAGAGTCGGTTCATCGATATGGCCGCGCAGGCGAAAAGGGCAAAGCTCGATAACGGAACATCGCCGGAAACTCTCATGCTCCCGGAAGCGGACATTTCCGACATGGAGGATTTCATCTCCCAGGCAGAGATCATCCTGCCCTTGCTTGCCTCAGTGGTTAGCTGCAGTCGAGGCGGTTGCCGCAGTTGAGGCACTTGTAGCAGGCACCGTTGCGGACCGTGATGTGGCCGCAGACGTCGCAAAACGGGGCGTCGCCCATCATCTCGCCGAGCTGCAAGTCGATCGCACTGACCGGCTGTCGCTTCCTGGGTGGGACGGCAACACGGAACCGCGCACAGGCACCATCAATCGGGCATGCCACAACGGGCTGCGGGGAGTGCACCATCGCGCGTTATCGCCCGGCCGCACGCGCCGCAGGATCACATTGGGGGAGACCCCCGCCAGACGCCCACCTGGACCAATCCACAGGTTGTCTCAGCTTTTTCAAGAAAGTTTCGCCTCAACTACCTCCTCTTGATACTTCACCGCAATGTGAATAAAGGCAGTACGC
>DASYVY010000027.1:0-2219 GCA_035936535.1 Thermomicrobiales bacterium
CGGGGTGGTGTCGTTTCCTCTGAAGATCAGGTCCCGCGTTACGACGTGGTGGTGTGCTCCTTGCTGACACTGGCCCAGCGTGCATCCAGCAGGTCGCTGGAGCCCGCCGGGCGCCACAGGGGAACCGCCGAGGCCGACAGGGGGGTGGGCCAGGCCTCGAGGGTCGTTACCGTACCTGCCTCAGCGGAGGAAAGTCCGGCAAGCACCATCTCCATGTTCCGGTAACTCTGCGCGGCCGTCCCGACCAGCGGCGCCTCGCCGCTGATCGCCTCATGGAAGTTCAGGAACTCGTTGAGGTATCCGCCGTCCGGCTGCTCGATCCGGTAGGTGTCCACCACACCGTCAGCAGTATGGACCGTGATCGTGGTGCCATTGATGACCATCACGCCGCCGGTGCCGTAGAGCCGCATGCCGTTGCTCTCGGACGGGACGGAAATCTCCGGGTAGGAGGCGGTATAGTTTCCGATCGCACCGCTCACGAAGCGGAGGTTGAGCGTCAGATCGGACGGACCGCCATGCGTCGAATTGGCATCCTGGATCTCGCCGGACAGCCGTTCGGCATCGCCGCAGAGCATCCTGATCTGCGCCGTGTGATGGACGCCACCATCCAGATGGGCTCCGCCCCGGTACGCCGGATCGTGACGCCATGGCGTGCTCGAGAACTGCCCTTCCCGTGGGATGAGCTGCGAGACCTGGCGCCAGCTCGCGAGATGCACCCGACCGATCGCGTCGTCGTCCAGCAGCGATCGCGCGAACCGGACGTTGTCCCGGTAGAACGCGTTCTCCGCGACCAGGATCGTCAGGTCGGGATGCGCCTCGACCATCTCGACGTAGGCTCGTCCCTCGTCGAGGTCCGCGCCGGGAGGCTTTTCGCAGATGACATGCTTGCCGGCCTCGGCGGCGGCCTTGGAGACAGGATAGTTCAGATCGATCGGCAGCGAGATCAGGACCGCGTCGACATCGTCACGCTGCAACAGGTCTTCCCAGCGCTCGACAAAGCGATCCATCGGGGTGTTGCTGTAGGAGGCGAAGTGCTCCGCCTTTGGCCGCGTGTGGTTGCTGAACGCGGTCACCGTGTACCGGTCGGGGATGCGCTTCAGCGCTGGCCAATGGAGCTTCTCCACCGCCAGCCCGGTGCCGATAATGCCGAGCCGGAGCGGCCCCTCCGGTCGTGTCGTATCCGTCATCGTGTCCTCATCCCTCCATGCTCATTCCTGCCGCGTTGTCATACCTTCACCCCATCGCAACAAGCGAGCCGGGCTCCAGCGGCGGGCCAGACCGACCGCCGGCTGGCGAGAACCGCGCTCCTGACCACTCGTGAATCATGGCACGGTGGGAGTGATTACCGGGTGAGAACTGATGGCGAAAGGGGGTGTAATTCCGCGATTGAGGGTGCAAAATGGTGTAAAGACTGAACGGACAGTACCGGGCCGAAACGATGAAACGGCATCATCCGGCGGGTTCCCAGACGTTCAACCGGCATAGCGTCATCTCCATCACATCGCTTCAGGAGCGGGTCCCGTGTCGAACTCCTCTCTGCCAGGGCTGGAACGCCGTCTTGGATCGCGGTCCCGTCGGTCCGGGCTCATGATCGGCATCTCGATCCTGACCACGATCGGGATTCTGGTCGCCGGGTTCACCCTCATTTTTGCTGCCCTGGACCCCATGTTGAGCGATTTCGTCGGCCCGTTCGCGCAACCCACCCAGGCGCCGACCGGGAATGCTCTGGCAGCCCGTGGCGAGTCCGGCGATCCGGGTCCCGGCGGAGCGGCGGTCGAGCCGACCGAACCAGCCGCCGCACCGGAGCCCGAGCCGACACCTGAGCCCACGCCGACTCCCCAGCCGACCGCCGAGGCATCACCTCCGGATGATGGATTCGAGCCGGACTACCGGGTGACGGCCGGCCAGCGCATCAACTTCCGGGAAGGTCCCGGAGTCGACTTCCCGGCGATCGTTGGGATCGAACCGGGAACCGAACTGGAATCGCTGAACGAAGCGCAGGCGACACGAAATCCTGCCGCCGATCGGCTCAGCCCGGATCGGCAATGGCTGAAGTTCCGCCTGGAGGATGGCCGCGCAGGGTGGATCCGCGACATCGATGTCGCTCCCATCAACCCCTGAGCGCTGCTGCCCGCACGATCGCGACCATATCCCGATCGATGCGCGTCCTTTCGATGTTCCTGGACCCTACTGGCCCAATGCTGACACCTCGAAGCGCA
>DASYVY010000028.1:0-8086 GCA_035936535.1 Thermomicrobiales bacterium
ATGATCGAGTTCTCGGCACTCTCGGCCGACGAGACGCGAACCCTGCTGAACATCCTCCGGAAACTGGATCACTCGCTCGACCGGTCGCCCTCCTCGTCCCCGAAACCGTAACGCTGGCCCGCGCAATGGACCACTTCGCACCTTGGCCGCCACAGAAGATTGCGAAGCAACCCATTAGCGGCAGCGCGACTCTCTCTTTCTATTGGACTTGCTTACCACCTCGTGCAACGCGAAAACGGAAGAAGGGATCCATCCATCATGACGCTCTCCAACGGAGTCGAACTCACCGGCCTCCACCACGTCAGCGCGATCACCTCGGATGTCGCCGCAAACCGTGACTTCTACACCCGCGCCCTCGGCCTTCGGATCGTCAAGAAAACGGTTAACCAGGACGCCACGGACGTCTACCACCTCTTCTACGCCGATGGTCTGGGCAGTGCCGGGTCAGACGTTACCTTCTTCGGCTTCCCGAGCACACCGATCAATCAGCCGGGCGCGGGAGAGATCGGGGAGATCGCGCTTCGCGTCGAACGCCAGGAGTCCCTGGAGTTCTGGCGGGACCGCTTCGAGACGCTGGGGATCGAGCACCAGGCGATAACCCAACGGGCCGGGTACCAGGCGCTGCCATTCACCGATCCGGAGGGTCAACGGCTGGCGATCGTCGCGGGCCATGGCAATGAGCCAATTCCCGGTGGCACCCCATGGGAACGCGCGACGGTTCCGGTCGAGCACGGCATCACCGGGCTGGGCATCGTCTCCATCACCACCGGCCGCCCGGACGCGACGCTGCGCGTACTAACCGAGGTGATGGGGTTTCGCGTGATCGAGGACCGGCCCGACAACGGCATCCCTGCCAATCGCACGGTCCTGCTGGAGACCGGCAAGGGCGGACTCAATGGCACCATGATCCTCCATGTCCGGCCCAACGCGCCGATGGCCCGGCTCGGCCACGGTGGGGTCCATCACGTTGCCTTCCGGGTTCCGACCTATGAGGCACACACCGCCTGGAACACCTACCTTGCCGACGCCGGGATGAACGTCACGCCGGTGATTGACCGCTTTTACTTCCGGGCGATGTACTTCCGCGAGCCCGGAGGCGTGCTCTTTGAGATCTCGTCCGACGAGCCGGGGTTCACCGGCGACGAGCCCCTGGAGACGCTTGGCGAGAGCCTGGCCTTGCCACCGTTCCTGGAGCCACAGCGGGCCACCATCGAGGCGCAACTTCGCCCGTTGCCGACGACGCCCGATATCACTACCCGAGAGTACGGCGAAGCCCTCGAAGAGGCGACCCGATGAGCAACTCCCCTGCCGCCCACCCTCACGGCGGAGGACGCATTCTCGAGTTCGGCGCGCCGCTGGAGGAGGCTGGAGCGGCGGTCATCCTGCTTCATGGTCGGGGCAGCGCCGCAACCGAGATCGGTCGCATGGCCCCGGCGATCGCGCCGGAGGCAGATGGCAAGACGATCGCCTGGCTGGCTCCCCAGGCCGCTTCGAACACCTGGTATCCGTACCGGTTCATGGAGCCGGTCGATCGAAACGAGCCGTACCTGTCTTCCGCGCTGCGGGTGGTCGAGGAACTTCTCGATTCGGCGACTGCGGCCGGGGTTCCGGACGCACGGATCGTGATTGCGGGATTTTCCCAGGGGGCTTGCCTGGCCCTGGAGTTTGCCGCTCGCGGCAGCCGCCGGATCGGTGGGGTGATCGCCTTCGCCGGTGGTCTGATCGGCCCGCCGGATGCCGAGCGTGCCGCCCTGCCGGATCAGTCCGGCCTGCACGTCTTTCTGGGCTGTGGCGACATGGACCAGCACATCCCGATCGAGATCGCGGAACGCAGCGTCGAGCGGTTTCGATCGGCCGGCGCTAATGTCGACTTTCGCCGGTACACGGGCCTGCATCACACGATCATCGAGGACGAGCTGGATGCCGGGCGGGAACTCATCTCCCGCGTCCTGACGCAGCCGGCCCCAGCCTGACGGGGCCGGCCACGATCCGGTCGTCGTCCCCGCTGGTTCGTGATGGCCGCCACAAGAGCGGCCACTACTCTGTGGACTTTGGTGCAGGAGGGGTCGATTCCATGTCGAGCCGATGGGCGCCCTGCCCGCCGTTGTGGTCGTAGTGGTCGCTCCCATAGAAAATCGCGCAGCCATTGAGCGGAAGCGGCCCGTTCAAGTCGACCCGATGGCCGCCCTGCCTGCCGGCTGGATATGGCCGGCATGAAACCGGCCATTACAGGGTCGGATTTGGTGTAGGAGCAGCCCCGTGTGGCTGCCCAGAACAGGCGACCACATAGGTTCGCCGCTACCAGAAGGTGTCCGTCCGGAAGGGTCGACTCAATGTCGACCCGGTGGTCGCTACGTCACGAACGATCTCAGGGAACGGTCACCGATTCCCGTTCCTGCTCGGCAAGGTCCAGCGCGTTGATGAGCCCCTGCATGTACCCGATCGCATGGGCGCGACCCCGGTGATTCCAGGCCGTGTCGTCGTCCATGTGCGGGACATGGTCGTCGAGCAGGAAGCCGTCGAACCCATTGCGCCGGAGCAGCCGCATGGTCTCGGCCGGGTTCCAGTTGCCCTCGCCAAGAAAGCACTCCTGAAACGCGGGCACCGTTCCCTGAACATCGCGGAAATGCACGTAGAGGATGCGGCCACGCGGACCGAAATGCTCGATCATCGCGGTCACGTTGGCAGCACCGCCCGGCATCTCCGAGCAGCAGCCAAGGCAGAGATCGAGCCCCCAGGCATCACCCGCGCCGGTTGCCTCGGCGATCGCTTCCGCCCGCTTGAAGCCGTCCACGTTTCCGAACAGCCGGGCGACTCCCCCGAGTTCCGGTACCGGGGGATCGTCCGGATGCAGGGCGAGCTTCACGCCCGCGTCCCGCGCGACCGGCAGCACGGCCTCCATGAAGACCTGGTAGTTCTCCCACATCCGTTCAGGGCCAAACGGGCCGAGATCCTCCCACTCGTTGCGCAGCCCGTTGATCCAGTTCTGCTCGATCGCGACCTCGTTCCGGCGCCCCTCGGCCTCGGCCGCCAGCACTGCGTCCATGTCGAACGCCGTGACTTCGGCACCACCCCGACCCGGTGCCGTGCGCGACGTCCGCCACACACCGTTCGGCATGAAGTGGTAGCCCAGGATCGGGATGCCGGCCTCGCCGATCGCCCGGATCGTGTCCTGGTAGCGCACGATCTGCTCGTCCCGGCCATCGATCCCGAGCATCGCCCGGTCATAGAACCGGATCGGTACGTTCTCGATCGCTTCCAGCGTGAGACCGAACGCCGCGGACCGTGCGACGAGCGCCCGGAGATCGTCCGCGATCCAGTGCGTTTCCCCGGAGATCCGTGGCGTGTTCATCTGCACGCTCGACACACCGAGTTGCGTGGCGAATCTCAGGACCTCATCGGTCATCTCCGCGAACTGGCCAACCGCTACACGCATGCTCCCTCCCTGGCTCGATTGCCCGTCTCCCGGGACCTTGCACTCGGGACATCACCTGTTCGGACACACCATGTCCCCGCGTCCACGGACGGCGCGAGCTAGCGATAGGGATCGATATGGATCCGCAAACGCTGGCCGATCATCACCAGCAGCCAGCTCGCGATGAGAAATCCGACCATGATCACCGCGCACACCGCCACCATAAGGGAATATCCGCCGTCCTGTCCCGGGTCGAGAAAGCCATATGGATACCAGTTGACCCGCGAGCCTCGCACCAGCGTGTAACCGAGGTACATCAGCGGATACACCGTCCAGATCGTTGCGCGGGCAAAGCCGATCCGGCTCCGGGGCGGCCGAAGGATCCAGTCCAACACCACAACCAGGGGCATCACCTTATGCTGCATGGTATTCACGGAGAGGTCGGGGGCCTGGAGGATGCTTTGCGGACCTCCGGACAACAGCAGGGCATGAACGACGCTCATAAGCGTCATCCATGCCGCCACTGCCCCTCGGGTCAGATCCAGCGCGGGCGACGGGATTGATTGTCGTAACGCGAGGACAAGGAAGAGGGATCCAGCGATCAGGTTGCTTTGGATCGTGAAGAGGCTGAAGAAGTTCCCTGGCACGAAGCCGGGCCGCTGAACCTGTGTCGTGAACTGGTACCCGATGATCGCCAAGGTCAGCAGGGCGAAGACGATCCGATAGGTACCAACCCACGCTCGCTGAGACACCTGCGCCTCCGCTCGTGACGTGCCCGTGAACTCTTTCCGGATCGTACAGGGGCGCCGGGTCGATCACCGAGCCGAACCGCCACCCCGCCCGGGCCCGCGACCTTGACGGCCCACTCGTCTGCAGCGCCTGTCAGCACGTGTTCGCGTGGTGAAGAAAGCCACACTCCGGGTTGCGAGGACTGGCGAGTAGCAATCCATACCCGTCGCGTTTTCCCTCACCAGCCATTGCCGCTGTTGGACGCACTGTATGGCCGGTTCCTCATCACGACCACTCAACCCCTGTTCTGCCGGGGCTTGACGCTTGCCCATCCTCGGCAGGCAATTCATCCGGAACGCTTCCTATAAGCAACATCTGGCCCTTGCTCGGCAGTGTCCTTGGTTCGGGAGTGACCGTCTGGTATGCGATGTTCGAGCACATCGGGGTGCCGCACAACCGGGGGATTGCCGGCCCAGGCTCAGTCGTCCCGCTTGCTGGCCGATCTGGACACCAGCAACCCAATGCCCACTCCCACAACTACCGCGAACACTACCGCGATGATGTATTCCATGTTCACGCTCCTGCACGGACTCGGCCGATGTGGTGCAAGTCATTGTGACCCTTCCTGGGCTTGTGCGAGGCAGCGCAACAAGCCCGCCATCGATGCGCAATGGCCCTGTGGCTCAGTTTAGGCGGAAACCGCAATGAGCCTGCGGGCATAACGCCATGTGCCTGCAGACTCGTCAGGAGTGATTCCACAACGGGCCACATGCACGTCCGGAGAATGAGGATGAGTCGCTCCTACCCGCTTAGCACTGAACACACTCGCCGATGCGAGCACCCGTTTCCCTGTCGACGTTGCTGGTGTGCGTTTGCGGCCGCGGCATCTCCAGCGACCGACCCGGCGGGCGTAGGTCCATGACTGGAGTTCAGATGCGGCTGCGTCCAGCGTGAAAGTCATGCTGGTGAATCCTGGTCTGACGGCATGCCAGCGGCGAATGTACCGGCGTGGATCCAAGCACCGTTTGTGTGATGGCGCAATGTCGAATTCGTTCCCCTGTCCCTGGCTACTCATGACAGATCATCCCTGGCTAACCCCCATACGCCTCTCCAAATGACAGGACAACGCTGCAGGTGAACGGCGTAACTGCCTGGGTTCGGGACCAATACGCAGAGACAGCGCATACATGGACGGAGCTGACAAGGTCCGTAAGGAGCCAGCCGACTCGCTTTCCCAATGATCTCCTCTTCATTGAAGGTGGACACTGTGCTAAACTGAACCAAGACGTATCGAAAACTCAGTATGCATCTCGCCATGGCGGCATCCCTCAGTTCAGTGCATGAGGTCCGTGCCCGGGAGGAGCGACCCCTGGAAATGCCAGGAACCTCTGCAGCCATTGCACGCATGCCACCTCGACGCACGAGCGCTTCGACCGAGGAGGGGTCCATGTCAGCCAGCTCCGGTCGCGTGTCATTGATGATCGATGCGTCTCTTGATCGGCGGCGGCTTCGACAGGGGGGAGCGGGCGTTACGGCTCGGGAACCTTTTCGTCGGCGGTGGCGGCGCACGCCTTCTGCCGGGACTATGCCAGCGACATCAAGACGACTCACCTCAAGGACATCGATCCAGAAGTTCTCGTGGAAGGAGTTGCGAGCGGCTGGGATTACTCGGGTTTCTCCACACACGGTATTTTCACCGAACTGGGTGAGGGTCTCGTCGACTTTCCCGCCGTCTTCGCCATTTTGAAGGACGCGGGTTTTCAGGGCTGGGTGGTCGTCGAAACGGACGTTACACAGAAACCCACCGCCCTGGAAAGCGCGACGATCAGCCGCAATTACCTGAGGAGCATCGGTGTGTAAGGGACTTCAGCCGGTCCACGAGTGGATTGGCACTGGGACGCACGGCATCAACGTTCGATCGAATATCACCACACAAGGAGACCGTTCATGACCAAGCGGGAGATCTCACGTCGGAAATTCGTCGGTTACTCGGCTGCTGTCGGTTCGGCGGCGGTGCTCGGAGCCCGGGCGGTGGAGGCCGTCGCCTCGCCAGGGGCAGCCGCCCCAGTCAGCGCAAGCGCCGGCCAGGACATGAGCAGCGTCAAGTACGCCAAGGTCATCGACACCGTGCCGGCGGCGTTCCAGGAAGCGCCGATGCTGGCCGAGATGGCCGCCGCCGGGACGATCCCACCGCTCGCCGAGCGGCTGCCCGAGCCCGAGGATATCCTCGTCGTCGAGCCGATCGAGATCGGGCAGTACGGCGGCGAGATGCGCGTCGGCGACATGTCCACCAATCTCGGCGGCTACGACATCGGCTGGGCGTCCGGCGGGCCCAATCACTTCCTCCGGTACAACCCGGAGCTGACCGGGACCGAGCCGAACCTCGCCACAAGCGTCGATGTCTCCGAGGACAAGACGACCTACACGATTCATATGCGCCGCGGCATGAAGTGGTCCGACGGCCAGCCGGTCACCTCCGCCGACATGATGTTCCTGTATGAGGATTGGCTGCTCAACAAGGAGCTCACGCCAGTCGTCGCACTGGAATTCCGGCCCGGTGACAAGGTCATGGAGGTCACGGCGCCGGACGAGTACACCATCCAGATCAAGTTCGCGGTTCCCCATCCGCGCTTCCTGCTCTCCCACATGGGGCACTACTACGGCTGGTGGGCCGGTGAGCTGTTCCCCCGGCATTATCTGGAGAAGTTCCATCCCAAGTACAACCCGAACGCGGCCCAGGAAGCGAAGGATGCTGGCTTCAGCACCTGGATGGAACGCTTCAATGACATGAACAGCCTCGACAACAATATGGAGCGGCCCTCCTACCACGCGATGATCGCCGTGGAGAGCACGCCGACCCTGGTCCGCTACCAGCGGAATCCGTACTACTGGGCGGTCGACTCCCAGGGCAACCAGCTGCCGTACCTCGATGGCGCGGTGATGGAGCGGCTGCAGGACATCGAGAACTACCACGCCAAGATCGTCACCGGCGCCTTCGATTTCGCGGCCGGCAACACCTCGGTCCTCAACTTCGCCACCTACGAGGCGTCGGCGCAGCAGGGTGGGTACCGCGTGCTCCGCTGGTCGAGCGGCCGCGGCGGCGAGAACTTCTACCAGGTCAACCTGAACTGGCCGGATGCCGAGCTGCGCACAATCCACCAGGATGTCCGCTACCGGCAGGCGATGTCGCTGGCGATCAACCGCCAGGAGATGAACGACCTCCTCTTCTTCGGCTCCGCCGTGCCCCGCCAGATGACGGTCCTGCCGACGTCGATCTACTTCAAGCAGGAGTACGCCGACGCCTTCGCCCAGTACGATGTCGACCAGGCCAACGCGTTGCTCGACGAGCTGGGGCTCGCCTGGAACGGCGACCGCACGGCCCGGCTGCTGCCCAGCGGCAAGCCGCTCAAGTACGCCTTTGACTACTTCAACGGCGAAGGGCCGAAGCAGCAGATCCTCGAGCTGGTCTCGGAGTACTGGCGGGCCGTCGGGATCGACGTCGTCGGCACCCCCGTCACCCGCCAGTTGCTCGGGCCGCGCGTCGACACGAACAAGGAGCCGATGTCGATGTGGCACGGCGATGCCTCGACCGACATCCTGCTCCCGGTCGACCGCAAGTGGGTCACCGGCAAGGCCGGTGACGAATGCACGATCGCCCCGCTCTGGAACGCGTGGTGGGAGACGGAGGGAGCCGAGGGCGAGGAACCGGCCGAGTGGTACCTGGAGGCGCTCAACACCTGGCGCGAGTTCAGTGAAACGCTCGATCCCGCCATCGCCGACAAGCTGCTGCAGTCGCAGGCGGACAACCTGTGGTCGATCGGGACGGTCGGCATGACGCCGTGGCCGATCATCGTCAAGAACACCATCGGTAACGTGCCGGAGACGGGGATTCACACCTGGGACGGCCACTTCCAGTACCCGTACCACCCGGAGACATACTTC